>JBMSWZ010000059.1:0-7203 GCA_049425105.1 Cephaloticoccus sp. | reverse complement strand
GCAACTACTACGCGGTCACGCTCTGCATGGTGACGATGCGGATGTTCTACAACCCGGAGCTCCTGCAAGAGGTGTCCGGCGACACCACGCCGCCCGCGACCTTCACCGAGCTGCTCGCGCTGGGCGAACGTTTGAAGGCCCACAACGCCGCCCACGGCACGGCCTACTCGCTCCTCGCGGGCAGCCAGTTCAACGGCATGGTCCTGATGTTTCCCTTGGTCAGCCGCAGCGGTCTCGACGTGCTGGCGGACATGGATCGCTTTTATCTGCAGGGGCCCGACTCGCGGGACTCCGCGGTCGAGTTTGTGCGCGGCAGCTGGAATTACCGCCGGCCGGAGCTCGAGCGCGGCCTGGAGACGATTCGCGAGGTCTCGAAGCACCTGCGGCCCGGCTTCCGTCAACTCGATCGCGATGCCGCCGTGCAGGAGTTTCTCCGCAGCCGCGCGCTCATCATCGTGACCGGCACTTGGGACGCCACGAGCCTGCGCCGGCTGGCGCCCTTCGAAGTGGGTGTGGCCAAGATGCCTTACCCCACGATGGACGACCCCTATTGGGGCCACTACGCGTGGTCGCCCGTTTCCGAGGGCGCCGGCGGCGGGGCGATGGCGTTTTACCTCAACAAATCCGGCAAACACAAAGCGGAGGCCATCGACTTCCTGCGCTTCATCACGAGCTACGAGGGCAACGGCCTCTTCGCTGAAAAGAGCGGCTGGCTCCCGGTGATCCGCGAGGTGCCCGTGCCCGAATACGCGCAGACTTACCTGCCGGATTTCCGCGGTTTCGTCGTGCGCACGGATTTCATGCGCGGCTTCGGATCCGAGACGCGGGATGTGTGGGAACAGGAATTGCATCTCCTGATCTCGCCCAACGGCGGCGTGGAGCCCTTCCTCGGCGCGCTCGAACCGCGTTTCCCCGAGGCGTTGCGTCGCGACGTGGAGGCGGAGGTGCGCAACGGTTATCTCAGCCTGCGCCGCGATCTCGGTCCGCTTACCTCGCTTAGCGTGCTCGACCGGCTGGAAGGCGTGGATCCTGAACGCCGCCGCTCGCGCATGGAACGCGAGGGCAGCCAGAATCTTTCCGAAGCCCGCCTGTATGAAGCCGTGGCGGTCCTGCGCGACGGCCCCGCCGTCGACCGCTGAAATTCTCGCCCGGCAACTGGTGCGCCTCCCGCCAGCAGCAGTTTGTAACGTATTACGTTACAACTTCCCGAGGCGCACCGAATCCCCGGCTGCACAGGAAGGACGATTCGTTCCTACTGTTTTGTAACGTATTATGTTACTAATTTCAGCCGGTGGCCTGCGCGCGGCGGAGGTTGTCCAAGACGATTGCGGCGGCGACGCCGGCGTTGAGGGATTCGGCGGCGCCGTGGCGGGGGATGGTGATGGAGCGCGTGACCTTGACCTGCACGGCCGGGGAGAGGCCCTGACCTTCGCTGCCGATGACGATCACGGCGTCGCGCAGCGGGGGGAGGGCGTGGACATCGTCGCCGGTGAGGTCGCAGCCGAGCACGGGCACCGTGGCCGGCACGCCGACCAAGACCGCGGGCAGGTCGGCGACGTGCACCACGACGCGGGCGAAGGACCCCTTGCTGGCGTTGATCACTTTTTGGGAAAAGAGGTCGGCGCAGTCCGGCGAAAGCACCACGCGATCGATCGCATACCAATCGGCGATGCGGAGGAGGGTGCCGACGTTCCCGGGGTCCTGCACGCCATCGAGCATGAGGGTCAGGCCGTGAGCCAGCGCACCCTCGGGCAAGGGTGGACGCTTGATCGTTCCGACGGCGAGGACATCGGTCGGGGTGGGAAAGTGGCTGGCGCGGGCCATTTCGGCCGGCGGGATGACCGTGACATTGGCTGTCCCGGCGGGCGGGATCCACGCCGGGGTGGCATAGAGGGCGTCGAAGGCGAAGCCCGCCGCGAGCAGTTCGCCCACGACCTTGACCCCCTCGACGACGAAGCACCCCTCCGCCTCGCGGTTCTTCTTTTCGCGCAGGGCGCGCAGGCGTTGCAATTCGGCCTTGGTCAACACGGCCGGAGCATCCGCGCCGGGCCGGGCCGGCGCAATCCTTCTCGTGGTTGCATCGCGCCGGCAAACCCGCAAGCGTGCGGCTCCTGTATGAATCAACGACTTGGTTGGGGCATCCTGAGCACGGGCCGCATCGCCGGCATTTTCGCTACCGGCGTCGCCCGCTCGCAACTCGGCCGGCTCGTCGCCGTCGGCAGCCGCACGCAAGCGAGCGCCGACCGGTTTGCGCAGGAGTTTGGCGTGCCGCGCGCGCACGGCAGCTATGAGGCGCTGCTCGCGGATCCCGAGGTGCAGGCGGTCTACATCGCCACGCCGCACCCCCAGCACGTCGAGTGGGCGGTCAAGGCGGCCGAGGCCGGCAAACACATCTTGTGCGAGAAGCCGATCGGCCTGAATCACGCCGAGGCCATGGTTATCACGACCGCCGCGCAGGAGCACGGCGTGCTGCTGATGGAGGCGTTCATGTATCGCAGCCACCCGCAGACGCAGAAAGTGCTGGAACTCGTGCGTTCCGGCGTGATCGGCGACGTGAAGCTCGTGCAGGCCACGCTGGGCTTCTTCGCGCCGTTCAATCCCGAGGGCCGGCTCTGGTCCAACGCCTTGGGCGGCGGCGGCATCATGGATGTCGGCTGTTACCCCGTGTCGTTTTCGCG
Organism: Cephaloticoccus sp.; assembly: GCA_049425105.1. Taxonomy (GTDB): domain Bacteria; phylum Verrucomicrobiota; class Verrucomicrobiia; order Opitutales; family Opitutaceae; genus Cephaloticoccus. The sequence continues at coordinate 4,525 of JBMSWZ010000059.1, read as the reverse complement.
CCTCATCGCCGGCGCCATGGCGGGCAAGCCGTTCCTCGACCCGATCGAAGTTTCCGGCTCGGCGAATCTGCGGCCCGAAACCGGCGTCGACGAGGCCGCCGCGGCCACGCTGAAGTTTGCGAATGGACTGGTCGCGCAGGTCGCCTGCAGCGTCGGCGTGTCGCAGGACAGCTCGGCGCGAATCTTCGGCACCAAGGGCATGATTCACGTGCCGTCGCCGTGGATCGTCCCGAGCGAGGGTGCCGACGCGCTCATTCACGTCACCGTCGACGGCCGCACCGAGACGCTCAACGCCAAGACTTCGGAAAATCTTTACGGCATCGAGGCCGACGTGGTGGCGCGGGCCCTGGCCGACGGGAAACGCGAGACCGCGGCCATGCCGATGGCCGACACGTTGGGCAACATGGCGACGCTCGATCGCTGGCGCGCCGCCGCCGGGCTGATCTTCGAGCAGGAGAAACCGGAAAACTTCACCCACACCCATGTGCGCCGATCCCTGCGCCGCCGCACGACGAACCTGATCCCGCAGGCCTCGATCGCCGGACTCGATCTGCCGGTCTCGCGCCTGGTCATGGGCTGCGACAACCAGACCACGCTGCCGCACGGCGCGGCGATGTGGGACGACTTCGTGGAGCGCGGGGGCAATACCTTCGACACCGCCTACATCTACTTCGGTGGCGTGCAGGAAAAGCTCCTTGGCTGGTGGCTTCGTCATCGCGGCATTCGGCGCGAAGTCGCCGTCATCGCCAAGGGCGCGCACACGCCGTTCTGCAATCCGGACGACATGCTCGATCAGTTCCACCAGTCGCTGGAGCGATTGCAGACGGACTACGCCGACATCTACATGTTGCACCGCGACAATCTCGAGGTGCCGGTCGGCGAATTCGTCGACGCGCTCAACGCCGAGGTGCAGGCCGGGCGCATCAAGATCTTTGGCGGTTCCAACTGGTCGCTGGCGCGCGTCGCCGCCGCCAACCGCTACGCCAAGCGCAAGGGCCTCCAGGGCTTCAGCGTCGTGAGCAACAACTTCAGTCTCGCACGCATGGTCGACCCGGTTTGGGCCGGCTGCATCTCGTGCTCCGATGTGGAGTCGCGCCGCTGGCTCAAACGTCACCAACTCCCGGTGCTCGCGTGGTCGAGCCAGGCGCGCGGCTTCTTCACCGACCGGGCGGGTCGCGACAAGCGCGAGGACGCCGAGCTCGTGCGCTGCTGGTATTCTGACGACAACTTTGAGCGCCGCGAACGCGCCTACGCCCTGGCGAAGAAGAAGGGCGTGATGCCCATCGCCATCGCCGCGGCCTACGTGCTCGCGCAGCCGTTCCCGACCTTTGCGCTCATCGGCCCGCGCCAGTTGAGCGAGACCGTTAGCTCGTTGCCCTGCCTTGGCGTGACGCTCACGCCGCGCGAAATTTCGTGGCTGAATCTCGAGCGCGCCAAGCCCTGAGGGCGGGAAAAGCTGTTGTCTCCGCGGTCCTCGCGGCCACTCTGGGGTGAAAGTCCAGCCGCGATGAAACGACTCCTTCCCTTCGCTCTCGTTGTTTTCGTCCTCGGTCTCGTTGTAACCCCCCTGTGGGCGGCGTCCCGCCCGGTGGCGGCCACGACTTCCAATGGCGCCCCTGGTGCCGGCATGGCCGCCGCGGTCACGACCGTGACCGGCATGGCGATCTCGCCCCTGCTCGGCACCGGAGCCTATGGCGCCTATCAATGGGCCGCGGCCAAGAAAGCCGGCAGGCCCACGGAGGATCTTCCGTGGTTCGCCCAGGTGACTTTTTGGCTGCCTGCCCTCGGGCTCGTGGGCTTGGTCGCCGCGAAGGACTCGCTCGGCGGTGTCGTGCCGCCGGGCTTCAAGAAGCCGCTGGACGTGTTGGAGACCATCGAAAACAAGGCCTCGGGTCTCGTTGCCGCCGGCGCCGTGGTGCCGTTCACGATGGTCGCGCTTTCCGACATGCTTTCGGCGCCGGCGCCCACTGCGCCGGGACCGGTGACCACCGGGCTCGCCATGATGCACTTCGGCGCGATCGATTTTTCGTGGCTGCTCAATCTTCTGACGGTGCCTTTCGGCATCGCGGTCTTCGCGGTGGTGTGGATGGCCTCGCATGCGATCAACGTCCTGATTTTGCTCAGCCCCTGGGGCGCGATCGACGCGGCCCTGAAGGGCATGCGCACGGGCTTGCTCGGCCTGCTCACGCTCACCGCCACGATCAACCCGTGGATCAGCGCGGTGCTCTCGATCGTGGTAATCATCATCGCCTACCTCGTCGCCGGCTGGGCCTTCCGCCTGACGGTGTTCGGCACGCTCTTCAGCTGGGATTTCTTCACCCTGCGCCGCCGCCGCTTCACGGTTGCGCCGAATGACAACAAGGCCTTTGCCGGCGGCAACCTGCCGGAAGTCCCGCCGCGCACCTATGGCCGCCTGCGCAAGACCGAGACGGGCCTGAGCTTCGCCTACAAGCCGTGGCTGGTGTTGCCGGAGAAGACCGTCACCGTGCCCGCCGCTGGACTCGTGGTGGGACAGGGGCTGTTCTTCTCCACGTTGCTCAACGCCGAAAACCAAACGCGCTTCCTGCTGCCGCCGCGCTACCGCGGCCACGAGGAAGCGCTGTCCGCGATTTATGCCTTGGGCGGGGTGCGCCCCGCCGGCCTGCGCAAAGCATGGAGCGCGATGCGCGAGCTCTTTGGCGGCAGCGCCGCGAAGACGCAGATGGTCTGAGGTGTTTCGTTGGAGAGCGGGGTTTCCGAACCCCGCCTTCGTATGGGATGAGACTTTCGTGGCGGAATTCGGAGACCCCGCCCGACATATGACAGTTGAGTGAGGACTCTCAGTCCGCCGTGACGACAAACTCCTGCCGCCCCGTGTTTGCCGTAGCCTTGGCGATCAGCCGCAGGCGGTAGACATGCTCGCCCCAGACCAGCTTCAGGCTGGCGTCGGTGATCACGTATTCGTCCACCACCGCGTCGAGCGCGTTGGCGTCGTAGGCGAATGTGGCCTTGGCCCCGGCGGTGGCGGTGAGGTGGACCTGGCCGCCGGCGGCAAGCTCCGGGCGGCGGTGAAACATGAAGTTCCACGTCACGGGCTCGGTGGCCTTGGTCAGTTCGAAATCGTCCGCGAGGGTGAACTGACCCTCGCGATCGAGACGCAGCGTGCGCGTCCAGCGTTGCGCCGCGGCGGCCTCAGGATAGGCGCCGGCAAGATCGACGGTGAGGGTTGCCGACGTTTCGTCCGCGCTGAAAGCGGCATTGCGTGCGGCAAAGGCGCGGCCGTTCATCTGCATCGCGCCGTTGATCGTGGGCAGGGAATGCCACTGCGACTGCATTGTCCAAATTTCGTAGCGGCGCGGGCTGAAGGTCTTCGCGGTGTAGGTTTCCACGCCGACGTCAATGAACAGCGGCGAGCCGTCTAGGCAGGCGAGGAAGGACCCCACGTCGTTGTGGTTGTGGCTTTCGAGATTGTGGCCGCCTTTGGCGGCGACGATGAACCGGCGCCCGCGCATCACGGTGAATTGCAGGTCGGGCAGCCAGACGTCGGCCGGTGGCGCGGTGAGGCGTCCGGCCGGCGGCACGGGATCGAGCAGCGCGGCCAGTGTGCGGTTGAGCGAGCGGATCATCGCAATCTTGCGGTCGGCCTGGTGCGCCTCGGCCCATTGGCCGAAAGCGATGAGCGCCGGGTCGCCGATGGCGCGACCGTAGCGCTGCACGAGCGGAGCCGTGATGGTCGGGCGCGCGGTGGCGTCGGCGAAATTCACATACCAGTCGCCGATGAGGTGTGCCCGCATGATGAAGCGGCCGGTCTCGGCGATGAGCGGTTCGCGGAAGAGGTCGATCGCGCCGCCGGACGCGCTATGCAGGAGCTCGAGGCAATCGAAGAGACTGCCGCCCGCGCGGTCCCAATACCCGGGACCCTCGTCACATCCGCCGTCCGCCGGCTGGTGGGCGATGAACACGTCGAGGCTGCGCATGATCTTGTGCACGGCGGCGACGCGGCGCTCGGGATCGGCCTCGAAGACGAGGACGGCGGCGAGCCAGTTTGAGTTCACCCACGGGTTCCAGTTGTTCACCGCGTGGCGGCCGATGTGCCAGCCCATCCACCAAAAGTCGTCGCGCTCCAGGCAGGGGGTGAGCAGGCGGTGGTTCACCTCGTGCTGGATGCGCGGGAGCAATTGCGGGGAAATCGCGGCCAGCTCTTCGCCGAGCAGATGAATGGTCAAGGCCAGGTGGCCGGCGGTTTCACCCACGCCAAGGTCGACGGTCGGTTCGTGGCAATCGGGCAGGCCGGCGCCGGCCGCCTGGATTTCAAGGTGCGCGGGCCAGCCCCAGTAGCTTTCCTCGCAGGTCAGCCAGAGGTTGTCGGCTATGCCATCTAGAAACCGGCCGCGGCCCTCGGCGCATTCGGCCAACACGAGGTCGTGCAGGCGGGTGCGGCGGCGGAAATGCGGGTCTTGGTAGGAACGACGGTCGCCCTTGCGTGCATAGTCGAGGATCAACGTGGCCTTGAGGTGCTCCCAGTCCTCGGCGGGGGGGGGGGGGG
>JBMSWZ010000058.1:0-7239 GCA_049425105.1 Cephaloticoccus sp. | reverse complement strand
GCAGCTCACCCGCCAGGCCCATGGCGCAGGGAGGCGGAGTCGGCGCTGCGGCCAGGAGGGCGGCGAGTTCGGCGCGGGCGGTCGGGAGAGCGCGTTCCATCGGGTTAATTGGCGGTAAAACCCGATAGGCGGCTGGAAGCGACTTGCGATGCCAAAACGCCGGGGTAGGGTGACGGCATGATGCGCCGGCTTGCCACCCTCTGCCTCGCCTTCGTCTCGATCACCGCGCTCAGCCCGGTCTGGTCGGCGGAGCCAAAGACCGCCGAGAAGCCCGTGATCCCGGGCATCACCATCGAGCGGAAGGATTCCAAGGCGCTGCTGGGAATCCAGATCGTGGACAACAGCTTCAAACTCTCCTTCTACGACGAGGAGAAAATGCCGGCGCCGGCGGATTATCCGCGCGCGCTCCTGCGCTGGGACGTGACCTACAAAAAAGTCCAGGAGCGGGTAATCCTCACCCCTGGCGGCGACGGCACGTTCCTGACCTCGCCGCGCGCGATTCGCCCGCCCTACAATTTCCAGTTGTTTATCACGCTGATCGCCGACGACCAGGACACGGAGGCCGAGACTTACGTGATTCGGTTCCGGCAGTGAATCCGTGGGCTCAGCGGACCTGCGCGTAGCGCGCCTGCCAGCGTTGGAGCGACTCGGTGGAAAGTTCGTCGAGGGCCTCGCTGATGCGATTCACCGATTGGCTGACACTGGCCTGGTGCTCGGTCACCCACTTGGGATCGGTGTGCTTCATTTGCGACGCGACCTCGATGACGGTGAGCTGGTTGTTGATCAGGTCCTTCAGCATCAACTGGATCTCATTGATCGTCTCGACCCGCATCGCCTGCTGCCGCCGGCGAACGAGCCAGAAGATCACCCCGTGAATCACGGCGACCAGGACGGCCGTGACCGTGCCGACAAACCAGGGATCTAGGCCGAAGCCCTTCAGGATGACCGTGGCGGCGATGACGACGACGATGCCGATGGCGCTCAGGTAGAGTTCGAGATTCCGGATGAAGTGACGCATGGTGGTGGTGGGCTGCATGGTGACTAGGGCGATCTGTTTCGGATTCAACCTGCGAAACCCCTCAGTTCTCGGCGAGCAAAACCCCACCCGCCGATTGACAGGCGGGGCTCCGGTGGCGACGCTGGCGCCCTTATGTCCGCTGGCCTTGCCGATGCCTTTGACCCCGTGGAGGCTGCGATCCAGGAGATCGCGGCCGGTCGCCTCGTGATCGTGACGGACGACGAGGGCCGCGAGAATGAGGGCGACCTGATCATGGCGGCCTCGAAGGTCACGCCGGAGACCGTCAACATGATGATCCGCTACTGCAGCGGCATCGTGTGCGTGCCGATGCTGGAGGCGCAATTGCGCCGGCTCGGCCTCGGCCCGATGGTGCAGCGCAACCGCGAGGTGCAGCGGACGGATTTCACCGTGAGCGTCGACGCCGCCGAGGGGATTTCGACCGGCATCAGCGCCTACGACCGCGCCGAGACGATTCGCATCCTCGCAGACCCCGCGGCCACGCCGGAGCAACTGGTGCAGCCGGGCCACGTCTTCCCTCTCCGCGCCAAACCGGGTGGCGTGCTGGAGCGCGCCGGCCACACCGAGGCGGCGGACGCCCTCGCCATTCTCGCAGGCCTGCACCCGAGCGGCGTGCTCTGCGAACTCGTGAACGACGACGGCTCCGTCCAGCGCCTGCCGCAGCTGGTGGAGTTCAAGCGCAAGTTCGGGCTCAAGCTCATCTCCATCGCCTCGCTCATCGAATACCGGCACCAGCGCGAGCAGCTGGTCGAGGAAGTCTGCACCGCGCCGTTTGCGTCGGAGTTCGGCGACTTCACCCTGCACGTGTTCCGCAGCAAGATGGACAACCGGCACCACCTCGCGTTCGTCAAGGGCACGCCGGGCGCCGAGCCCACGCTGGTGCGCGTGCACAGCGAAAATCTGCTGGGCGATGTGTTTCGGATGCGCGGCCTTGATTCGCACCAGGCCCTGACCGGCGCGCTGGAGGCGATTGCGAAAGCGGGCAGTGGGGTGCTGCTTTACATGGAGCACGCCAACGGCGGGGCCGGATTGGTGAAGCGCCTGCAGGGCGACACCTCCGCCCCCCCGATGAGCTTCCGCGACTACGGCACCGGCGCCCAGATCCTCGTGGCCCTGGGCCTGCGCAAGATCCGCCTGCTCTCCGGCAGCCACCGCAAGGTGGTGGGGCTCGATGGCTACGGCCTGGAGATCGTCGACCAGGTGACGCCCTGATTTCAGGGTTGCCGCCCGCCATCATCCCGCTTCCGCTGTTCGTTTTCTTTGCCATATGAGCCTCGCCGCGCCCACGCCCAGCCGTATTGATGGCGCCGACTTCCAGGTCGGCATCGTGGCGGCGTGCTACAACGAGGCGCTCGTCAACGGCCTGCTGGTCCGCGTCTTGGAGACGCTCCACGCCGCCGGCGTCAAAGAGGCAAACCTCCGCACCGTGCGCGTGCCGGGGTCGCATGAAGTGCCCTGGGCCGCCGCCGAGCTGGCCCGGCGGCCGGGCACCGACGTCGTCATCGCCCTCGGCGTCCTCATCGGCGGCGCGACCAACCACCACGAGATGGTGGGCAACAGTGTTTCCGCGGCCCTGCAATCGTCGTCGCTCACCACCCGCGTGCCCGTGATCAACGGCGTGATCGTGACCGACACGGCCGCCCAGGCCCGGGCGCGTTGCCTCGGCCGCATTGATCGCGGCACCGAGTTCGCCCACGCCGCCCTCGAAATGGCCGCGCTCCGGAGAAAATTGACCTCATGAGCCAGAAAGCCCTTTTCGCCCAGCGCCGTGACGGCCGCGTCGCCGCCCTCCAGTATCTCTTTGCCTGGAGCATGAACGAGCCGAAGAACCTCGCCGAGGATCTCAACCTCTTCTTCGAGGGCATGGACCAGCCCCGCGACCACTACGCCTTTGGCGAGGAGCTGATCCAGGGCGTCATCCTCAACGTCGCCGAGCTCGACGGCACCATCAAGGCGCTCGTGCACAACTGGGATTTCAACCGCATCGCCCGCATGGATCTCACCATTCTGCGCGTCGCGATGTATGAGATGAAGTTCCGCAAGGATATCCCGCCCGTCGTGTCGATCAACGAAGCGATCGACCTTTCGAAGCAATTTTCCAACGCCGACTCCAAGCGCTTCATCAACGGCATCCTCGACCGCTTCAAGGACCAGGTCGGCCGCGACGCGCGCAAGGCGGAGTGAGGCAGGCTTTGAACGCTAATCCTCGCTGATGGGCACTAATGGGTGGTGATCGTTCGGAGCGTTTGATTCAGGTGAATTCGTGCCCATTCGTGGTTAACCAATCTGATGTTCGGTCTCTTTAAGAAATTCAAAGCCGGCTTCGCCAAGACCGTGGCCGCCATCGCGGACACCACCCGCGGGCTGTTCGGCGGTCGCAAGATCGACGCGGCCTCGCTCGACCAGCTCGAGGAGGCCCTCTACACCGCCGACTTCGGCGTGCAGACCACGACGGAGATTCTCGACGAGATCCGCGCCGCCTACCGCAAGGACCCGACGTTGGAGGGCAAACAGGCCGCCGAGATTGGCGCGGCCGTGCTGGCCCGCGCGCTGCAAGGCGCCGAGGCCACGCTCGCACCGGCCGCGTCCGCTCCGACCGTCGTGGCCCTGATCGGCGTCAACGGTTCCGGCAAGACCACGACCACTGCCAAGCTGGCGTGGATGCTCAAGCAGGACGGCAAGAGTGTGACCGTCGCGGCCTGCGACACCTTTCGCGCCGCCGCCGTCGAGCAGCTCAAATCGTGGGCGACGCGCCTCGAACTCGACATCGTCGCGAGCCACACCGGCGCCGATGCCGCCGCCGTGGCCTTCGACGCCATGCAGGCCGCGAAGGCCCGCGGTCGCGATTACCTCATCGTCGACACGGCCGGCCGCCTGCACACCAAGAGCAACCTCATGGAGGAGCTCGCGAAGATCCGCCGCGTGCTGCAGAAGCATGACCCCGCCGCGCCCCACCACGCGTGGCTCGTGGTCGACGGGTCCCTCGGCAGCAACTCCATCGAGCAGGCGCGGGTGTTTCACCGGGAGTTCGGCCTCACCGGCCTCGTCGTCACCAAGCTCGACGGCACCAGCCGCGGCGGCGCGATCGTCGGCATCTGGCGCGAGCTGAAGATCCCGATCTACTTCGTGGGCCTCGGCGAGCAACCCGAAGACCTGCAGCCGTTCTCCGTCGAGAATTACGCGCGCGCGGTGTTCGGGTTGGAGGGTTAGAACGCTGATGGGCGCTAATCCACGCTAATCGCGGAAGGCTCCGGGTCAGCGTCTATCAGGGCCCATTGGCGTTCAGTTCCGATCCGTCGGAAGCCACCCGCACATCGGCCTCCGCTGGCTCAACCTCTTCCGCTCCTGACTTTCTGGCGGTTTCCTACGATCCGCGTCCCAATTGGGCGGCGGTGGGTTTGTAACGTATTATATTACAAACTGAGTGCCCCCGGGGGATCCGGAAGCTCACTTGCCGGTTGGACTTGAGCGGAGGCGGTGGTGAATGGGATCGGGAATTTTGGGAACGCTGCCATGCGCTGATCGGCGCTGAGCTCGGCAGATTCGGAATTCGCGTCGATCAGCGTAGTCTAGCGTTCGTCCCCGTTAGAAACTCAGCCGCACGCCGGCGTTGAGACTACGGCCGGGGAGGGGGGCGATGTCCTTGAGGAAAGAGTTGTGGATGCGGGCTTCCGCGTCGCTGAGGTTGGTGCCGCGGGCGAACAGCGTCCACGTGGTGCGGCCGGTGGTGAGGCGGTAGCTCGCGGCGAGACTGGGGAGCGTGTAGCCGTCGGTGGGCATCTCGTTCGCGGCCACGTCGCGCTGGGCGGCGACGAACTGCGCCTCCGCCCCCATCGCCAGCGATCCATACGTCCAGTCCAAGCCGAGGCGACCTCGGCGCGGCGTGATCCGCGGGAGCGGTCCGCCAGTGCGTGTGTCCTTGGCCACGACGGTGTCGGCGGCGAGGTGCAGGTCGAGGGCATTGGCGGAGCTCTCATGGAGATGAAAGACCAACTCGGCCTCCACGCCTTGGAATTGCGCGTCGGTCTGCCGGTAACGATACACGGCCAGTCCTGCCTCCGCTTCCGGGTCTTCGGCGTCGACGAACTCGACCATGCCGTCGTGCTCCACGGCGAAGAGCCCGGTGGGTTGCTCGAAGACATAGCCGTCGAGGCGATTGGCAAAAAACGTGACCGCGCCGGTGATGAAGCCCGCCCGTCGCCGCAGGCTGAGGTCCAAGGCAGTGGAAGTCTCCACGCCAAGCGTCGGGTCGCTGATCTCATAGGCGTTGGTGCCGGCGTGGGGGCCGTCGGCGTAGCGCTCCTGGGCATTGGGGCCGCGTTCGCTGCGGGCCAGGGAGACGCCGAGGGCCCACGTATCGTCCCATTTCCACACCAAGCCGGTGGACAGACTCAACAATTCATCCCGCTCAGAGATCCCGGAGCCGTCGCGCAGGGCGATCTCCTGCATCTCAAGGCGGGCGCCGAGCTGCCAGGTCACAGCGCCGGCGGCCAGTTCTTCGAAGACAAACAAGGCCTGACTCGACGTGCGGGACGGCGGCACGAAGGCTTCATCGCCGATCGCTTCGAAATCGCTACGACCGGCCTGCCAGCCGACGGCGCCCGTGAAGCCGGCCAGCGGTTGATGGAGCAACTCAAGTCGCGCATCGTAGCCGCGATTGCGAAAGACCGTCCCGATGCCGCCGCCCTCGAGCTCTTGATGCCGGTAGTCGGCGGTGCCGGCCTCGAATTTGGCGCCGCGGAGCAATCCAGTTTCACGCGTGAGACCGCCCCGTAAGTCGAAGCGGTGCTGCACGAGATCGATCTGCACGCCTTCGTCTTCGGCGGATGCAGCCGCGTCTGCGGCGCCTTCCTCGTGTTCGTGGTGGTGCGCGCCCGACGGCACGCCATACACCGTGTTGAAACCGCTCCAAGCGGCACCGACATAACCGTTGTCGCCGATCCAGCTCAGGCCAATGGAGCCGCCGTCTGACGTGACGGCCGTGTTGGGCACGGTGCCGTGGGCCTCGGTGTCGGCTTCATGGCCGTAGTCGTGCGCGTCAGCTTTAGATTCGCGGGCATCCTCGGCGGCGCGTTGGCGGGCGCTTTCAGCGTAGCCGGGAATCTGCAGGTCGCCGGCGTCGCGGCGGAAACCATCGAAATGCCAGGCGAAGGCGCCCGCGCCGCCTTCGAGCACGATCCCGGCGCTGGCCTCGTCGTTGACGCTTTGCGCGCGGGCCTCGAAGCGGCCTTCCAGCGCGGCCTCCGGCCGGGTGTCATGGATGCGGTGAGTGATGACGTTGACGACTCCGCCCACGGCATTGCCGCCGTAAAGCAGGGCCGCGGGACCGCGGACAACCTCGACGCGCTCGATCAGCAATGGGTCGAGCGCCACCGCATGGTCCGGGCTCGTCACCGAGGCGTCGATCGTGCCGACGCTGTTTTCCAAGATCTTGAGCCGGTCGCCGCCGAGGCCGCGCACAACGGGCCGGCTGGCTCCGGGGCCAAAGTAGGTCGAGCTGATGCCGGTTTCGCCCGACAGCAATTCACCGAGCGAGGTGGCTTGGTGCTGGGCGAGCCGGGCGCCTTCGAGCACCGAGACCGGTTGGGCCACGTCGTGCGCTTCCCGCGCGTAGGGGGAAGTGGAGATCACGAGGTGTTCCAGATGCAGCGGCTCGTCGGCAGAATCGTTGGGTTGGGCGGCAACCGGGGCGGTGGCCAAAAAGGTGAGGAGGGAAATACGGGAAAGGGACATGGTCAGGCTGGTTGAGAACGCGTGTGCCGAAATCCGGGCACAGTACCGCCGCTTGGACGGGACCAAACCGGGCGCCGACACGGCGGCCCGGGCGAATCGGGTTCAACTCAGACTGCAGGCGGAGCGCGTCCGCGGGGTAGCAACCGGTCGGCGGCGGCCAGCGTGAACTCGTCACGCGCGGTCAGGGAAGCTGTGACGGTCGCCTCCGGCGTCCGATCCGCGGCGACGATGTCCAACGTCGCGGTCAGGCCGTGGGCAAATGCGACGACGGCACAGGCGTCGTCGTTGGCAGCCGGTGGGCCGGATTTGCCGGGTGCGTCATGATCCGCGGCGGTGGCGCAAGGGTTGGCATGCACCCATTCGTGCAACGCGGGGCTGACCGACATGAGGCCGAGCGCCAGGACCAAAGCGACCGAGCCGGCCGCCAGCAGGCGGCGCAGCGCGTCGAGGGTCGGGTGGCGCGAGGAATT
>JBMSWZ010000057.1:0-7286 GCA_049425105.1 Cephaloticoccus sp. | reverse complement strand
GCTCACGAAGAAGTCGCTGCTCGCCCGCTTCATCAAGATTTTCCCCAGCATCCAGTCGCTCGTCGCCTCCGAGGCCGAGGGCAAGGACGAACAACTGCTCGTCTCCCGCGCCAGCCACGACCGCAAGCGCGAGGAATACGAGACCATCGTCTCCAAGAAGATCCCCGAGAACTCCAAGGCCATCGCCGTGGCCCGCGAGCACGGCGACCTCAAGGAAAACTCCGAATACAAGATGGCCAAGCAGGACCAGTCCGTCCTCATGGCCCAGAAGGCCCTCCTTGAGCGCGACCTCGGCCGCGCCCGCATCACCGATTTCTCCGAGGCCACCGTCGACGTAGTCAGCGTCGGCAGCATTGTCGACATCACCGCGGCCGGCAACGGCCAGACCACCCGCTACACCATCCTCGGCGCGTGGGACGGCGACCCGGACAACAACGTGATCTCCTACAAGACCGCGCTCGGCGCCGCCCTGCTCGGCAAGAAGCCCGGCGACTCCGTCACGGTGAAGGCCGGTAACAACGAGGAGACCTACACCATCGCCGGCATCAGCCGCTACGCGGACTCAGCCGCGAGCTGAGCCTCCCCTTTAAGGCGCCGCCCACCGCGGCGCCTTTTTTTTCGGTGCACCATTTTTTTCAAGGCCTGCTCATCGGCATCGCCATCGCCGCCCCGGTCGGGCCGATTGGCCTGCTCTGCATCCGTCGCTCGATCATGGACGGACGGCTCGCCGGCCTCAGCACCGGATTGGGCGCGGCCACGGCAGACGCGATCTACGGCTTCCTCGCGGCCTTCGGCGTCGCCGCCATCACCGGCCTGCTCCTGCGTCACGGCAACGTCGTGCAGCTGGCCGGCGGAATCTTCCTGATCATCCTCGGCCTGCGCATCACGCGCAGCCGCACCGCTCCGGCCGACGGCAAGGCCACCCATGCCCCGAGCCTGGCCGCCGCGTATTTTTCGGGCTTGGGCCTCACGCTCGCCAACCCGGTCACGATCGTCGCCTTCCTCGGTATCTTCTCCGCCTTGGGACTGGGCGGGCCTGACACCACTCCAGGAGCCGCGGCTGGCGTGACCGTGCTCGGCGTCTTTCTCGGCTCCTGCGCTTGGTGGCTTCTGCTCAGCGCCGCCGCCAGCTGGATCGCCGGGCGCATCAACCACGGCACGCTGCGCATCATCAATTGGGGTGCCGGCGGCCTGCTGGTCGCGATCGGTCTCTACGAGCTCGCACAGCTGGCATTGCATTTGTGAGCCCGCCCGCCCAGTATCGGCTCGGTTTGAGCGCCTCCTGGGACATTCTCAAAATCATTTCCGACGCCACGCGCCTGCGGCTGCTCGCCCTCCTGCGTCGCGAGGAACTCTCGGTGGCGGAGCTGCAGGACGTCCTCGGCATGGGCCAGTCGCGCATCTCTTCGCAACTCGCGCTGCTTCGCCAAGCGGGGATCGTCAGCGACCGGCGTGAAGGCAAAAAGGCCTTTTACTCGCTGCGCCCCGGTCTGCCCAAGGCGCAGCTCACCTTGCTCGAAGCCGCGCTCGGCGCCGTGGGCGACCTACCTGTGCTCGGCGAGGACGCCGAGAACCTCGACCGCACGTTGCAAAAGCGCCGGCGCACGCAGGAACAGTATTTCAACCTCATCGCCGGTAGGCTCGGCAAAAACTACTGCCCCGGCCGCTCGTGGGAGGCTATCGGTCACCTCGCGCTGCGCCTCACCCCGGCCATCACGATCGCTGACCTCGGTGCCGGCGAGGGTCTCGTGTCCCAGCTGCTCGCCCGCCGTGCCAAGCAGGTCTGGTGCATCGACAACTCCGAGCGCATGGTGGAAGTCGGCACCGAGCTCGCGCAAAAGAACGGCTTGGACAATCTCGCCTACAAGCTCGGCGACATCGAAAAAGTGCCGCTGGGCGACCGCTCGGTCGACCTCGCCATCCTCTCCCAAGCCCTGCACCACGCGCAGCACCCGCAGACCGCCGTCAACGAAGCGTTCCGCATCCTGAAGCCCGGCGGCCAGCTCCTCATCCTCGACCTCAACGAGCACACCTTCGAAAAAGCCCGCGAGCTTTACGCCGACGTCTGGCTCGGCTTCAAGGAGAGCACGTTGCACGGGTTCATGAAACGCGCCGGCTTCACCCAGGTCGAAGTCGGCCCCGTCGCCAGCGAAGACCGCGAGCCCCACTTTACCACCCTGCTCGCCAGCGGCGTGAAGCCCAAGCGCTGAACTACGCCACATGTAGGGGGGGGGGGCTGGCCCCCCCCCCCCCCTCCGCATACCAACCCCGGTCGGGCGGTCTCTCCGAGACCGCCGCGAATTTCCCCCACGCTCTCCTTTCCGCGCATGCCCCCGGCGGGGATCGGGGTCCCCGCCCGACATGCAAACCCGCCGCCTCAATAATGCGGCGGTTTCTCGCTCACCGGCGAGGTGTCAGTCTTCGGCTCGGCCATGCGGTCGCGCACGGTAACGAGTTCCTGGCGCAGGCGGTCGAGCTGCATCGCCATTTCCAGCATCGCCTTGTCCTGCTCGCCGACGTGGCGCTCGAGGTAAGCGATCTTTTCCTCCAGTCGCTGCAGGGCTTCAGCCATGCTGCGTCTCCTTGGTGATTTTCTCAATCTCCGGCAGCACCACGCGTTGGTAGCAGTCCGGACACACCGAGTGGCTGAACTCGCTGCCGGTGCGTTCGTTGATGTAACCCTCAATCTGCTGCCAGTAATTTTTGTCGTCGCGGATCTTTTTGCAGTAGGAGCAGATCGGCATGAGTTCCTCGAGCTGCTGCAGCTGGCGGGTGTAGCCGAGGATGCGCCCGGCGACGCGGAGACGCATCCAAAGTTCGTTGAACTTCAGCGGTTTCGTCAGGAAATCATCCACGCCGGCGTCGGCCGCCTCGCGCTGGTTCGCCTCCGAGGCATCCACGCTGGTGAGCAAAATGAAATACACGTAGTCCTCGCGCGGACGTTCCCGAATCTTCCGACACAGTTCCAAGCCGTCGATCCCCGGCATCATCCAGTCGCTGACGATCAGCCGGATGGGTTCATCCTGCAGCTTTTTCCAGGCATTCTCGCCATCCGTCGCCGCCACCACGTCATAGTCGAGTTGCTTCAACGCCTGCACCAACACGCGGCGCTGGACGGCGTCATCTTCCACGGCGAGGACTTTGAGCGGAGTAGGATTCAAAGCAGGAACAATCGGGAGGGTCATGGTGCAGGCCCAGCCCCGGGATTCAATTGTTTCCGCAGATCCTCGGGTAAAATCACCGGCGCCTGACAGGTGAATCCCTCACAAAGATACGCGGTAGCGCGACCGTCGTTCGGTTTCATTTCCGCCAGCCACGCCGCCTGTGAACGCAGCCAGCCTCCGGTCGTGCCCTCGAAATCGACCGCCAGCAAAGTCCGGCGCGGTCCCAGTGCCTCCCGCGCCACCGCCGCCAAGGCCGGAAACTCCGCGCTCGCTGGTTCCCCCGCCAGCACCAGCTGACGCGGCACCTCCAAAATGCGTTCCAGCGCGCACAACATTTCGGGCAGCGCCTGCGGGGCGTGGGACCACATGGCCTGCGCGGCGGCCACGGTGCAACGGGCCCGCACCCGCCGGACCTCATCATGCGTGATCGCGGCCAGCCGCACGAGATTTGCCGCGGCCACGGAGCCGGGCGCAGGCTCGGCGCCGTCGTAGTCTTCCTTCAATCGCAGCACGATGCTGGCATCGTCCGCGGCAGAGTTGAAGTAGCCGCCTGCGTCCGCATCGAGAAAGCGCTCGTCCATCACGGCCTGCAAACGATCCGCCCATTGCAGCCACTGGTCGTCCCACGTCGCCTCGTAAAGGTCCAGCAGACCCGCGATGAAATACGCGTAGTCCTCCGCAAATGCCGCGCTCGTCCCGCGTCCGCCGCAGTAGTGGCGGAACAGCTGCCCGGTCGCCTCGTCGTGCAATTCGCGGCGCACGAACTCCGCCGCGGTGACCGCCGCCTCCAACCACGCGGCCCGCCGGTCGCGCAGGCACTCCGCCGGCGCCGTGGCCGCGCGGGCCAGGGCCGAGATCATCAGGCCGTTCCACGCCGTGATGATCTTTTCGTCGCGGTGCGGACGCGGACGTTGCGCGCGCATGTCGCGCAACTGCTCCAGCAACAGCGCGAGCTTCACCGCCGCCACGTCAGGCTCGAGGCCGAACGCCGCCGCCGTCTCACCCAGCGGCCGACGCGCGTGCAGGATGTTGCGGTGGCGGAACTCGCCCTGCGGGTCCAGCGCGAGCGGCACATTGCCATCCGGTTTCACGCCGAAGTGCGCGCAGACCAACGCCGCATCTTCACCCAGCGCCGCCGTCAGCTCGTCCTGCGTCCAGACATAGAACGCCCCCTCGGCATGGGCGCTGGCGCTGTTCGTCAACAGGGAGTCGGCGTCCTCCGCCGCGTAGAAACCGCCGGCCGGATGCGCGAGGTCGCGCAATACGTAGTCGAGCGTGCCCCGCGCCACCCACGCGTAGCGCTCGTCGCCGGTCGCGAGGTGCGCATCGAGCAGGTTCACCGCAATCTGCGCCTGGTCGTAGAGCATTTTCTCGAAGTGTGGCACGAACCACGCCTCGTCGACGGCGTAGCGGTGAAAGCCGCCGCCCACGTGGTCATGGATGCCGCCAGTCGCCATCTTGCGCAGCGTCGTGGTGGCAAAGGCCACGGCCTGACGCCCGAGCTCCGACTCGGCGCCCTGCACGGCTGCGCAGCGATACAGGAAGTTCAGATTCGAGGCGCGCGGGAATTTCGGCGCGTTGCCAAAGCCGCCGTTCGCCTCGTCGAAGGCCTCAAAGAAATACTGGAAGCCTTTCTCGAACGCCTCGCCGCCGTGCTCCGCCAGGGTTTCGCTGGTCGCTGCCGCGCCGTGACGGTGTGCCTGGTAGTCGCGCAGTGCGCCGAGCACCCGGTTGGCTTCGCGCAGCAGCTTGTCGCGCTCGTCCTTCCACCCCTTGGCGATGGCCCGCAGCAACGAACGAAAACCCGCTCGCGCCTGCCGATCCTCCGGTGGGAAATACGTGCCGCCAAAAAAAGGTTTCAACTCCGGCGTCAGCCACGCGCTCAACGGCCAGCCGCCATGGCCCGTGTAGGCCTGCACGTAGCTCATGTAGACTTTGTCGACGTCGGGGCGCTCCTCGCGGTCGACCTTGATCGGCACGAAATGCGCGTTCAGCAGCTCCGCCACTTCCGGGTCCTCAAACGACTCGTGCGCCATCACGTGGCACCAGTGGCAGGTCGAGTAGCCGATGCTCAGGAAAATCGGCTTCTGCTCTTCGCGGGCCCGGGCAAAGGCCACCTCGCCCCAAGGGAGCCAAGCCACGGGGTTGTCGGCGTGCTGCTGCAGATAAGGCGACTTCTCATGGGCCAGCGCGTTGGGCATGCCGCCACCGTCACCCATTCCCGCCCGATTGCAAAGATTTCCCCCGTCCACCGCCAACCTCCCCCTTGCCCCCACGCACACGTCCTCCCGCCCCATCCGTTAGTAACGTATTGTATTACAAACCCCGTTCACCCTTCTCCGTTAGCATCCTCCTCTCAATGCGGCCTGGTTCGCCACCGTTTGTAACATAATACGTTACAAACGACGGCTGATGACGACGTCCTCTCCCTGTGCGGGGAGGGGGCTTGAAGTTCGGCGGGCAACCGGTCTTCGTTCTGGGCGCATGGCCGCGCGCCTTGAGACCGTCGACATCATCCTGCCCCTCGCCACATCCGAGGACGCCACCGCGCGCACCCAGGCCGCGGCGCGCCAGCTCGGCGTGCCGGCGGCACGCATCGGCGGCGTGCGGCTGCGCAAACATTCAATCGATGCCCGCAAGCACGACGTGAAGATCCAGCTCCGACTCGAGGTCGCGATCGACGGCTCGTTGCCGGAGGAGACGCTCCCGGTGCCGGACTACCCCGCCGTGCCGGCCCACGCGAAATGCGTGATCGTCGTCGGGTCCGGTCCCGCCGGTCTCTTTGCCGCGCTGCGCCTGATCCGCCTCGGCCTTCGCCCCATCGTGCTCGAACGCGGCAAGGACGCGTCGGCCCGCCGTTTCGACCTCGCCCCTATCCTGCGCGAAGGGCGCGTAATCGAGGATTCCAATTACTGTTTCGGCGAGGGCGGTGCGGGCACGTTTTCCGACGGCAAGCTCTACACGCGGGCGACCAAGCGCGGGCCGGTGGCCGAGGTCTACGAAACCTTTGTCGCGCACGGCGCGCCTGATCGCATCCTCGTCGCCTCGCACCCTCACATCGGGTCCAACCTCCTGCCCAACGTCGTCAAGGCGATGCGCCAGAGCATCCTCGCCGCCGGCGGGGAGGTGCATTTCCAGACCCGCGTCACGGGCCTCGTGCGGCAGGGCGGACGGCTGGTCGGCGTCACCGCCAGCGACGGCCGGGAATTCATCGGTGAATCCGTCATCCTCGCCACCGGCCACAGCGCGCGCGACATCTACCGTCTCCTCCACGCCGACGGCGTGCGGCTGGAGCAAAAGCCTTTCGCGATGGGCGTGCGCATCGAGCACCCGCAGGGCTACGTCGACGCGCGCCAATACCACTACCCCGCCGGCCGCGAGCGGCCCGTGCTGCTCCCGGCGGCCAGCTACCGTCTCGCCACGAAAATCAAAGACCGCGGCGTGCACTCGTTCTGCATGTGCCCCGGCGGTTTCATCGTCCCCGCCGCCACCGAGAACGACGAGGTCGTCGTCAATGGCATGAGCCTTTCGCGCCGCGACTCGCCCTTCGCCAACAGCGGCTTGGTCGTCACGGTCGAGCCCGAAGACACGACGGTGTTTCAACCGGAGCATGGCGTGCTCGCCGGCATGGCGCTGCAAAAATCCCTCGAACAGGCCACCAAGCTTGCCGGCGGCGGCGGACAGGTCGCACCCGCGCAGCGCGTGCCGGACTTCATGGCCGGACTCATTTCGCCCACGCTGAATGACACGAGCTACTTCCCCGGCTTGCACGCCGCGCGACTCGACAAGCTCCTGCCCGGCCCCATCGCGTGGCGCCTGAAGCAGGGCCTGAAACTTTTCGGCCAGCAGATGCCCGGCTACACCGGGCCCGAGGCGCAGCTCATCGGCTGCGAGACGCGCACCAGTTCCCCCGTGCGCATTCCGCGCGACGACGCCTCGCTGCAACATCCGGAACTGCCGGGACTGTTTCCCTGCGGCGAAGGCGCCGGTTTCGCCGGCGGCATCGTCAGCGCCGCGCTCGACGGCCTGCGTTGCGCGGAATCCGCGGCCGCAGCTCTGGGCATCTCACCTGTGGCAACCGACCGGTAGCCGGTTTGTAACGTATTACGTTACAAACCGGCT
>JBMSWZ010000056.1:0-7318 GCA_049425105.1 Cephaloticoccus sp. | reverse complement strand
GACCTGGCGCAGGTCAGCGCGAATTGGCGTTCCAGCCGCGGCATCGGAGGGTAAGGCAACGCTGATAGGCGCTGATGGACGCTCAGTCGGGTCGGGACGACCGGTAAACCCCGCCCTCGGGTAAACATCCCCACCGCGGCGAGGGCGCCGCGGCTCCACTTCTCTGTTTCCTTCGTTTGCTCCTGTGCCAGGCAGCGCCATGCCCTACAACAATTAGCGAAGATTAGCGCAAATCAGCGTTCCAACCTTTCCGGCTGGGGCCGGGCTTGAAGTGGTGTTTCCGCCGGGCACACTGGCGGTCCATGTGCGCCGCCCCGCGAATCAACCCCGCGCGCCCCGAGCTGGGGGTGCAGCGGCTCGGGCCGTTCGGGCGCATGCCGCGGCTGGCCGTGCACGTATTGCGCCCCGAGCAGGTGCATCCGGTGGTGCGGATTGCGCACCGACAGTCGGGGCTGACCATTCCGGAACGGGTGATCCTCGATTACGAACTCGTCTTGGTTTTGAAAGGTCACGGCTCGTGGGACATTGCCGGCGAGACCCGCGCCTTCGCCCCGCACGACCTGCTGGTGGTGCCGCCGTTTGTGCCGCATCGCTTCACCGCGGATGACCGCGGGCCGGTGGAGCACATCGCGGTGCACTTTGACTTCGCGGAAAACCTGCCGCCCGCGGACCAGGGCCTGGACGCACGCCCGCCGTTTCGCGTGCGTTTCACCCACGGGCTGCGGTTGCCCCGGCAACGGCGGCTGTTCGCCGGTCATCGCATCGCGCGGGCCCTGACCGCGATTCTGGGCGACCATGCCGAAGGCGCGCCGCTCGGCGCGGCCCAGGCGTCGGTGCAACTCGCGGGCATCATCGTCGCGCTCTTGGCCGAGCCCGAGAAATCTCGCGCGGGCGGGCCGACGGCGCAGGTCAACCAAGCCCGCGTGGAAGCGGTGGTGGCGTTCATGCAGGCCAATTTGGCAAAGCCGGTGACGCAGGCGGCGCTGGAACGCGTGGCGCGATTGAGTTCCAGCCGCTTGCAGGCCCTGTTTCGGGAGGTCACCGGTTACCCGCCCTTGGATTATCTCCGGCGCCTGCGGGTCGAGGAGGCGCGCCGGTTGCTGGCGGATCCGGTGCTTTCCGTGAAGGAAGTGGCGGCGCGGACGGGATTTCGCGACACCAGCCATTTCAGCAAGGTGTTCCGCCGGGTGGACGGCCTCTCGCCGGCGCACTTCCGCGACGCGCTGCTGGCGGGTCGAGAGGCCAAGGCGTAAAGCGGGAACGCTGATGGGCGCTGATTGCCGCTGATGCGGAGGAGAACGATCAGGAGATAGCGTCAGTGGTCGGGATGGAGGGCAGGGGCGCTGACCCCGCCATCGGGTAGCTACTCCTCCCGCGGCGAGGGCGCCGCGGCTCCAATTCTCGGTGTGCTCCGTTCCCTCCCGTGCCAATCCGTGCCTCGGCCTACAGCAATCAGCGAAGATTAGCGCCCATCAGCGTTTCCTTTCGCAGGCGCAGTAAAAATCGCCAACACCTGCGGGTGGGGGGCAAGGGATGATGAGTGACACCGCGGCGGCGGGAAAACACCTTGAGCAGCATCATGCTTACCCCCGCCCAAATCGCCCAATTCCAAGCTCAAGGTTACCTGCGCGGCGCCAAGGTCCTCGACGATGCCCAGGTCGAAACCCTGCGTGCCGAGATCGAGCGCGTCATCGTCGACCGCGACCGCGACGACATTCCGCAGCCTGTGCTGTGCCACAATTTTACGCATGATGAGAATGCGCCCGTGTGGCAGATCGTGAACATCTGGGAGGCCAGCCCCGCGTTCAAGAAGCTCATCCACAATCGGCAGATCGCCGAGGAGATGGCCCAGCTTACCGGCGCCACCGAGCTGCGCATCTGGCACGATCAGATCCAATACAAGCCCGCCTCCCGCGGCGGCGTGAACATGTGGCATCAGGACGCCCCGCTCTGGCCGATCATCGCGCCGATGACCGAAGTCACCGCCTGGGTGGCGCTGGACGACGTCGACGTCGACAACGGCTGCATGAGCATGGTCCCGGGCTCGCACCTCTGGGGCGACCACATGGACCACCTGCGCACGTGGAAGGATTTCGTGAAGGACGTGCCGTCCGAGTTTGAAGGGCACAAGGTCGAGGTGAAGTTTTGCCCGGTGAAGAAGGGGGAAGTGCACTTCCATCATTCGCTGACGTGGCACGGGTCGCATGCCAACACCAGCGGCCGGCCGCGCCGGGCCATCGCGCTGCACTACATGACCGGCGAGACGCGCTACGTGGAGTCCGGCGAGCACCCGATGAAGCAGTTCGTCACGGTGGGCGATGGCGAGATCCTGACCGGCGAGCATTTCCCGCTCGTGTGGAGCAAGGATGCAGTGCCGGCCTGAGGACGCAGTGAGGGGAACGCTGATCGGCGCTAATCCACGCTGAACCGAGGAGGACAAAGGCGGGGTGGGCGAACCACGCGCAGTGGGACCTGCGCCTCCACCCGTGCGGTGCCAGGTGGGCGGGCACGTCCCTGTGCCCGCGGTTCGGAACCGCACGACAGAATTTATGTGGTAAGGAGCACCTTTGCCCTACGGCCTCGGTCCGGCAGCAACCGTAGCATGATCGATCTGCTTCCTTCCTGAGGGCGACTTCATCATGGAGTGCCGACATGGATCCCCGATGGATCGGTGTTTCATATCCAGATTCGGTGCGACCGCATGCAGGCACGGCCGTTGTGCGCTGAAGTTTCCGGACGGCTGCTGCTAGATTCCGTGATCGAGTATCAGCGGCAGCATCTTTGGTGGGTTCGTGTGTTTCTGCTCATGCCCGATCACCTGCATGCCTTGATGGCATTTCCGCGCGCGGCCGGGATGTCCGGGACGATCAGGCAGTGGAAGGCTTTCCATGCGCGCTGGAACGGCATCGCTTGGCAAAGTGGCTACTTTGATCATCGGATTCGATCGTCCAAATCGTTGAGTGAGAAAGCCAGCTACATTCGGCAAAATCCCGTGGTGAAAGGGTTGTGCGCTACGGCGCATGATTGGCCGTGGGTGGTTGATGCTGAGGGGATAGCGGCTGGCCAAGTCGAGTGACAAACGCGAACCACGCGCAGTGGGACCTGCGGGTCCACCCGTGCGGCGTCAGGTGGGCGGGCACGTCCCCCTGGGCCTGTGGTTCTGGGCGGTTTGATTTCAGGAAGCCCGGCCAGCGGCGGCGAGGGCCTTGGTCTTGGCCTCAGCAAAGAGCGTGGCGAGTTGATGCCAGGTGCGCTGCGGGAGCACATCGTCCGCGGCCTTGACCACGCCCTCGATGTGCGAGGGTTTGCGGACCCCGGCGATGGCGCTGGTGATGGCGGGATGGGTGAGGGTCCAGCGCAGGGCGAGTTCGGGCATGGTCAGCCCCAAGTCGGCGCCGATCGCCTTGGCCGCGTCGACCGCGGCCAGAATGAGGCGGAGGCTTTCACCGTGAAACAGCGGGTTGTTGCTGCGGTTGCCGGTGAAAGTGGAGTCGGGTTGGTAGTGTCCGCCCAGCAGGCCGCGGAAGAGCGGCGAGTAATTGATCACGCCGATGGCGTGATTGAGGCAGTAGGGCAGTTCGCGCGCCTCGATGTCGCGGGCGAGGAGGCTGTAGGGCGGCTGGAGACAGCTGACCTCGAAATGCCGGCGGTAGAGGTCCATCTGCTCGGGGTTGAGGTTGCTCACGCCAAACCAACGAACCTTGCCCTCCTGTTTGAGCTGCTGCAGCGCGCCCGCGACTTCGTCCGGCCGGGTGATGGCGTCCCACGCGTGGATTTGATAGAGGTCAATCCGGTCGGTCTGCAGGCGTCGCAGGGAAGCCTCGCAGGCGCGTCGAATGTAGTGCGGCGTGGTGTCGGGGTGACGCGGACCGTCGGCGAAATTCCAATAGAACTTCGTCGCCAGCACGAACTGGTCGCGGGTGCCGTCCTGCTTGAGCAGCTTGCCCAGCTCGGTCTCGGCGTGGCCGTCCCCGTAGGCGTCGGCGGTGTCGATAAAGTTCACGCCGAGCGCAAGCGCGCGCCGCAAGGCGTCGGCCCAGGGCCCCGTCGGCACCTCGCCCCAGAAGGAGGGGCTGAGCTGCCAGCAGCCAAAACAAATGCGGGAAACGTCGAGATCAGTGGGGCCGAGGCGGGTGTATTTCATCGAAGGGAAAGGATTGCGTCCGAGTGTAACGCGGACGTCAAACGCCGGGAGGTTGAAATGTCCGCGGGGATGGGTTCGAGTGCGGCATGCGAATCCTGATCGTCGGCGGCACGGTGTTTGTGGGGCGGGCCTTGACGGACGTGGCGTTGGCGCGCGGGCACGCGGTTACGCTGCTGAATCGCGGCAAGTCGGCGGCCACGCTGCTGCCGGGCGGCGAGCACCTCACGGCGGATCGCAATGGCGACCTGAGTGTGCTGGCGGACCGGGAGTGGGATGCGGTGATCGACACCTGCGCGTATTATCCGCGCCAGGTGCGCGCCCTGCGCGCGGCGCTGGCCGGGAATCCGCACTACACCTTGGTGTCGACCGTTTCCACCTATGCGGGCTTTGCAACCCACGGGCAGGACGAGACGGCGCCGCGGGCGGCGCCGCTGATGGATGATGCCGTGAACCAGGTCGACCGCAGCACCTACGGCCCGCTGAAGGTCGGCTGCGAGCAGGAGGCGGGCGCAGAGTCCTTGGTGGTCCGCCCCGGCATCATCGTCGGCCCGCATGATCCTACGGGACGATTTGCCCATTGGGTGCGGCGCTTCGATGCCGCGGCCGACTTTATCGCGCCGGGTGACGGCACGGATGCCTTGCAAGTGATCGATGCCCGGGATCTCGCCGCGTGGATGATCCGGCTGGTCGAGGCGCGGATCACGGACGGGTTCAATGCCGTGGGCCCGGGCGAGCCGCTGACCTTTCGCGAGTTCGTCGAGGCCGGGGTCGCGGCGTTAGGCGGCAAGGCCGGGCCGCGTTGGGTCGCCGAGTCGACCCTCGAGCAGATGGGCATCGAGGGCCGGTCAATGCTGCCGTTATGGGTTCCGGCGACGAGTCGTGAATTCGCCGGGCTTTTCACGGTCTCAGGCGCCAAGGCGCGCGTGGCCGCCCAGAAGCGGCATTCATCAGAGAAGTCGCGGACCTTGCGCGACTCGGGGGCAATCCGCCGGCGCATTTCGTCGTAAGCGTGGTTCCAGCCGGTGGCCTTCAGGTCGGCGAGGATTTCATCGCGGACGGGCAGGTGCATGAACGTGCGCCCCACGCCGTCCTCCTCGTAGTAGCGATCGCCGAATTCGCGCAGGATCGGGTCCTGCCGGCCCTTGGCCCAGCGGGCGGCCTCGAGGCGCCAGAGAATGCGTTCCTCGGCCGAGTCGTCGCGGTCGTGGGTGGTGAACAGCAGCGGCGCGCCGGGGCGACAAAGGGCGGCGAGCTGGCGCAGGGCCCGGCGCCGGTTGCGCCGCAGGGGAATCTGCATCAGGCCGTTGAAGAGGAACAAGGCGCCGTCGAAACGGCGGCCCGCCACGGCGGGGTGGGTGGCGACTCGGGTGGCGTCGGCGTGAAAAAGGGTCACCTTGGCGTCACGTTCGTGCGCGAGGCTCTGGGCCTGGGCGAGCAACTCCTCCGCGAAGTCGAACGCGTGCAGGTGCGTGTAGCCCGCCTCGGCCAGGGCGACGGCGACGCGGCCGGCGCCGCAGCCGGCTTCCAGCAGGTGCGCCGTGCGGTCGGGGAAAAAGCGCGCGATCAGCCGCCGTTCCGATTCCCAGAGCCCAAGCCCATGCGCGGCCTTGGTGTAGTGCACCACGGCCCGCAGGTCGTTGAAGTCGTCGCGCACGGTGGCCCCGCGCACCGGCCGCACCGGGGTGCTCATAGGTGCTTGGCGAGGAAGGCCTCCACGGCCTTCAGGAATTCGCCGTAGTGCTCGCGATCAGCAAAGCCGTGATACTCGGTGTCGAAGAACAGCTTTTCGTGCGGCACCTGGTGGGCGGCCAGCTCGGAAAGCAGGCGCGTGGACTGCTTGTAGTTCACGGTGCCGTCGAGCTTGCCGTGGATGACGTAGACCGGGCACTTGATCGCGGCGACGTGATTGATGGGCGACATGGCGTCGAAGCGGTCGACCTGCTGCTTCGGGTCCCCGAGTTTGGTCATCAAATAGTCGTAGTTAAACTGGTCGTATTTGGCGTTCGCCCAGTGCTGCTTGATCATCTGCTCCCAGTCGAAGACCCCGGCGAAGGTGATGGCGCAGCGGTAGAGGTCAGGCTCGAAGGCGGCGCCGGCGACGGCGAGGTAACCGCCGAAGCTGCCGCCGAAGATCGCCACGCGATCGCCGTCGACGATGCCTTGCTTGACCAGCTGTTTGACGCCGTCGGTGACGTCATCGTGCATCTTGCGAAAATCAAACGCCTCGGTCTTCGAGATGGCGCGATTGTAGCCGGATGAGCCGCGGTAGTTGGGTTGGAAGACCGCGTAGCCGCGCGAGGTCAGGAACTGCACCTCGGTGTTGAAACCCCAGGTGTCGCGCACCCACGGGCCGCCATGGGGGTTGACGACGAGCGGAGGCTTCTTGCCGTCCTGCCGCGGAGCCGGGAGGGAGAGGTAGCCCTCGAGCTCAAGGCCGTCGCGGGCCTTGAGCTTGATCGGCTGCATCAGGCTGGCGGCGGCCGGATCCAGCCACGGCCGGCCCTCGGGCAGGGCTATCATCGATTTGTCCTTCCGGGTGTAGATGACGTATCGGGGCGTGTCCCGGCCGGAAGTGGAATAGACGACAAAGCGCTGGAGGTCGTTGTCGCAGTCCGCAATCACATTGAGGCGGCCGGGGAGCTGGGTGTTTATCTCCTTCTGCACGGCGGCGAATTCGGGATCGAGAGGCAGCTGGACCGTGACATTGCGGGCGTAGGTCAACGCCAGCGGGCGCACCTTCCCCGGGCCCGTGCGCACGCTGTCGATCGAGGCGTCATACATGGAGTAGTAATTGTCGCTGTAGAGGGCCTTGCCGAAGTCGCCGGTGCTGACGCGGTAGCGGTGCAACGTGCTGGCGGTGGCGCCCTCGGCGTAGTGCCCGACGTAGACGAAGTCGGGGTCGGAATCGAAATCGATAATGTTGGTCTGCTCGGGGTTGAGCGGCAGGGCGATCCAAGGGGCATCGGGTCCGCGGCGATAGTGGTAGATCAGCTTCCCGTCCGTGTAGGTGACCACCAGGCGAAGCTCCCCGTCGGCATCCGTGCCCGCCGCCTTGAACTCGCCCGCGGGGATTTCGAGCCACTCCTTGACCATGTAGCGGTTGTCCTTGACCCCCGAGATGCCGGAAGGACGCCGGGCCGCACTGATGATGGCAACCCCGGTGCGTCCCGTGTC
>JBMSWZ010000055.1:0-7329 GCA_049425105.1 Cephaloticoccus sp. | reverse complement strand
CACGCGGCTCGTGCGCGAACTGGAGGTGTCGCGCAAGACGATCGTGCGGGACATCGCCTTCATGCGCGACCGGCTCGACCTGCCGGTGGAGTTCGACCCGCGGGTCAACGCCTACCGCTACACCCATCACGTCGAGGCGTTCCCCACGGTGAACGTAACCGAGGGCGAGCTGCTGGCGCTGCTCGTGGCGCAACGCGCGCTCGAGCAATACCGCGGCACGCCCTTTCATCGCCAGCTCTCAATCGCCTTCGAAAAACTCTCGGGCAGCCTGCGGGACCGCGTGGCGTTTTCTCCGGGCGACGAAATCCAAGCCGTCTCGTTTAAGAGCATCGGCCTCGGTCGGACGGACCTCGCGGCCTTCAACGCGCTCAGCGCCGCCGTGCTTGAGCAGCGGGAGGTCACCTTCGACTACCGCAAGCCGGGGGGCGGCGCGTTCTCCGTCCGCCGGGTGCAGCCCTACCATCTCGCGAACCGCCAGAACCTTTGGTATCTCGTGGGCTTCGACACCGGTCGCGGAGCGCTGCGCACCTTTGCCCTGCCGCGCCTGACGGGCGTGAAACGCACGGGCGGCACCTTCACGCGGCCCGCGGATTTTTCACCGGAGAAGTTCTTTGCCAACGCCCTGGGTGTGCTCGGCGGCACCGGCGACTGGCGGGTGGTGATCCGGTTTTCGCCGGCCGTGGCGGAACGCGTGCGCGAGCGCGAATGGCATGAGTCGCAGACCCTGCGCGAACTCCCCGGCGGCGCCCTTGAGGTGACCCTGCGGCTGGGCGCGCTGGAGGAGGCTCGCCAATGGATCCTGGGCTGGGGTGCCGATGCCGAGGTGGTGGCGCCGGCGGAATTACGGGCGAGCCTGGGTGAAACGGCCCGCCGGATGGCGCAGGTCTACGGGGGCTGATGCCCCGGGATTTGTAGTTTCCGAGCCGAGGTTTTGTGCCACGCTCGGCCGCGTTTTTATGGCGAAACCGCTTCAACCCGAGTCTGCGCGCGCGTGGTGGCCGTTCCTGTTGCTGGTGACGGTGGTTTTTGCACTCGTCCGCCTCGCGGGGTTGTTGGGCGACCTGTGGCTTGATGAAATCTGGTCGCTGCTGCTGGTCGGTCAGGTGAAGGCGCCGACGGAAATCTTCACGGTGCTGCGCCACGACAACAATCATCCGCTGAATTCGCTCTGGCTGATGCTGTGCGGACCCGGTGCGGCCGGGTGGATTTATCGGCTGCCGGCGTGGCTGGCGGGCAGTGCGGCGGTCGCGTTGGCCGGGATCGTGGCGCGGCGGCTGGCGGAGCGCCTGGAACCCGGTGACCCCGCGGGGGGGTGATTCGCCGGCCGGCTGGCGGCGGTCCTGGCCGGCGGGTCCTATCTGCTGATTCACTATTCCTCCGAGGCCCGCGGTTACGGTCCCTTAATGGGCGCTGCGCTGCTGGCGGCCTGGGCGTTGACCCATGCCGACGGGCCCCGGTCGCTGCGGTGGGCGTTGGTCTATGCAGTGGCGGCGGGCTTGGGGCTGTTGGCCCACGTGGCCATGGCCGAAGTGTTGCTGGCGGGCATGGCGTGGTCGGTCGGATCAATCCTGCAACAGCGGGAGGACTGGCGCCGGCTTTCGCTGCGCGCGGTTGCATGGCACGCCGTCCCCATTGCGTTTGCCGCGTTTTATTACCTCGGATTTGTCCGGTGGCTCGAAATCGGCGGTGGTCCGGAGAACGACGTGTTCAGGACCCTGGGGGAAACCGCGGCCTATGCGCTGGGTCTGCCGGTGTCGGCAGGCGGACTGGCGCTTGCGTTGTTCGCGTTGCCGGGGCTCGTGGGCTTGGTCGCCGGAATTCGGCGCGAGGCCTGGGCAATGGTGGCGTGGGCGCTGACGGGCGTCGTGCTGGCGCCGGCACTGACGCTCTGGGCGAGTCCGTCGACCTTGGTGTTTCCGCGCTACTTCCTCGTCAACGTCGTGCTCGCGCTGCCGATCATCGCGCACGGCTTGGCCTGGATCTGGCACACCGGGCGGGGCGGCCGGGCGGTCGTGCTGACGGCGGTCGGATTGTTTCTGGTCGGCAACTCGTTGCCGGTGGTGGACCTGGCGGTGGCGGGCCGGGGCCAGTATTCGGCCGCCTTGCGCGACATCGGGAACCTGGCGCAGGCCCGGGAAATTTCCGTCAGCAGCGATCACGATTTCCGCAACGGCCTGTTGATCGACTATTATCGGGGGGCGGTGGGCCCAGCGCACACCTTGGCCTACTATCCGGTGGACCAAACGCCACCGTGGGGCGTGCAGTGGGTGCTGCTGCACCGGCTCGACAGCCAGCCTGAGCCGCCGGCGATGATCGCCGACGCCCGCGGCAACCGTTACGTGCGGGAGCGGCGCTACGCCCACGCCGCGCTCTCCGGGTGGGACTGGTATCTGTATCGGAACGAGGCGCTGATCGTCGCGCCCTGAGCCGCGGCCTACTTCACTCTTGCCGGGCCGGTGGCGGCGACCCACCTTGGCCGCTACCATGCCGAATTCCTTTGGAAATCTCTTCCGCATCACGACCTGGGGCGAAAGCCACGGGGCGGCGATCGGTGTGGTGGTGGACGGTTGTCCGCCCAACCTGCCGCTGACGGCGGAGGAAATCCAGGCGGAGCTCGACCGGCGGCGCCCGGGCCAGAGCGACATCGTCACCCCACGCAAGGAGGCCGATGCCGTCGAGATCCTGTCGGGACTTTACGAGGGCTGCACCACCGGCACGCCGATCTCAATGCTGGTGCGCAACACCGACCAGCGGCCCGCGGCCTATGACGAGATGGTGGAGAAATTCCGACCCTCGCACGCGGATTACACTTACCAAGCCAAGTTCGGCCTGCGCGATCCTCGCGGTGGCGGTCGCAGCTCGGCGCGCGAAACCATCGGCCGGGTGGCCGCCGGGGCGATCGCCAAGAAAATCCTTACGTTGGCGGGCGCGGTCGAGATCCGCGCGTTTCTCACGCGGGTTCATGACATCGAAATGCCCGCGCTGGCCAAGCTCCCGACCCTCGCCGAGGTGGAGGCCAGCCCCGTGCGCTGTCCCGATCCGGCGACGGCCGAGCGGATGATTGCGCGCATCAAGGAAGTGCGCCGCCAGGGCGACTCGGTGGGCGGCGTCATCGAGTGCCGGGTGCGCGGCCTGCCCGTCGGCTTGGGCGAGCCGGTTTTCGATCGTTTGGAGGCCGACCTGGCCAAGGCGATGCTTTCGTTACCGGCGACCAAGGGTTTCGAGGTCGGCAGCGGTTTTGCCGGCACGGTGCTCAAGGGCTCCGAGCACAACGACCCCTTTGTCATGCGCGACGGCCAAGTGCACACCGCCAGCAACCGCTCGGGTGGCGTGCAGGGCGGCATCAGCAACGGCGAGGAGCTGGTTTTCCGCACGGCGTTCAAGCCCACGGCCACCATCCTCCAGTCCCAGAAGACGGTGAACGTGAAGGGCGAGGACACGGAGCTGGCCGCCCGCGGGCGCCACGACCCCTGCGTCGTCCCGCGCGCGGTGCCGATCGTCGAGGCCATGACCGCGCTTGTGCTGCTGGATCACTGGATGCGCCACTCGGCGCAAAACCGATTGTTCACTTTTTGACCGCCCGTGACCGAAACCGCCAAACCGCTAGTGTATCTTTTCCTGGGCACGGCCGGATCCGGCCGTCGCGCCTTGGCGCGCGATCTCGCCGTCTCCGGCCTCACCGAGGGCGACCGCGCGGCGTTCCTGCTCCCGGCAGCGGAACCTGAGGTCGAAGCCGATGCCAAGCTCCCGGATGCGGCGCGCTGGAGGTGGACGGAGCATGGCACGATCAACGCCGACCTGCCGGAAGGCGCCACGCATGTGTTCTTTATCAACGATGGCCGGATGAATCCGGTGGATCAGGTCGAGGCGTTGAAACCCTGGATCGAGGCGCACGGCGCGGAGCTGGGGCGGGTGATTTGCGTGGTGGATTGCAGGTTGGCCGCGGCGAATCCGGGCCTGTTGGCGTGGTATGACGCCTGCGTGCACTTCAGCGACGTCGTGCTGCTCAATCGCCGCGAAGAGGTGGAGAACAAATGGCTCTCGGAATTCCAGAGACGTTACGCGGACCAATTTTTCCCCTGTCTGTTTGAACTCGTGAAGAAGGACCGCGTGAAGAACGCGCTGGTCGTGCTCGACCCGATCGCGCGGCGCATCAGCCAGTATTTTGAGGCCGAGCCGGAGTGGGCCTTCGAGTCCGACGACGACGAGGACGCGGCGGAGGAAGAGGAAGTCGAGCTCAACGCGGTCGAGGACCCTTACCTTGAGCGGCGGGCCGGTGGCCGCCGCGTGAAGGAAATTCCGGACATCACCGCGTTCCTGCCTTCGGCGGAATGAGAGTAGGGCGGGGATTCCGATCCCCGCCTTTAACGTATGGGTAACTCGATGGCGGGGATCGAAATCCCTGCCCTACATCCCCGCCTTACTTGCAAGCCGCGACGGCTGCGACGAAGGCCTGGGCCTTGGCCGTGATGGCTGCCCAGTTCTTTTCCTTCAGCGCCTTGGCCTCGACCAGCGAGCTGCCGGCGGCGGTGGCCATGGCGCCGGCCTTGAGGAAGTCGCCCACATTGTCGGCGCTCACGCCGCCGGTGGGCACGATCTCGATATGCGGGAGCGGGCCCTTGATCGACTTGATGTAGGCGGGGCCGAAGAACTCGGCGGGGAAGACCTTGGCCGCGTCGGCGCCGGCTTCCCAGGCGTTGACTATTTCGGTCGGCGTGAACGCGCCGCAGAAGACCGGCACGCTGTAGCGGCGGCACAGGGTGATCACGTCGGGCCGCAGGGCGGGGGTGACGATGAACTTGGCGCCGGCGAGGATGCCCGCGCGGGCGGTCTCGGCGTCGAGCACCGTGCCGAGGCCGAAGAGAAAATCAGGCAGTTCCGCGGTGGCTTTTTCCAGCATGCGGATGGCGCCGGGCGTGGTCATCGTCAGCTCAATGCTGGTCAACCCGCCGTCAGCGAGGGCCTTGGCGCAATCGAGCAGGCCGTCGGAATTGTCGGCCCGGATGAGGGCGACGACTTTTTCGGCGCGGATTTTGGAGAGCACGGCGTCTTTTTTCATGGGGAAGGGGAGCTTGGCTGGCGGAGGGCGAGGAGGGAAATCTATTTTCTTGCGCCGGCCGCACCGGCCGTATGTTTTGCCCCTTCCAACGCGCCCAGGTGGTGGAATTGGTAGACACGCAGGTCTCAGAAGCCTGTGCCTCACGGTGTGCGGGTTCGAGTCCCGCCTTGGGCACCATCCTACGTCCGCGTTCGCGGGACTACGGATGGCACGGCCATGCTGAGCAGCACGATTCGGCGGCGGGGCGAAGAAACCGCGCGGGTTTGACGGAGCGATCCCGCGGATGCGGGAGAGCGGAGAAGGGACGGCCCGGAGGGCCGGGGGCGAAGACCTGAGCCGGAGGCTCACCAATCCCGCCTTTGGCACCATCCTACGTCCGCGTTCGCGGGACTACGGATGGCACGGCGAGCGTTTGACCTGGCTTTCGCTCCTTTCGAACCGCTCACTCCGGCCAGCGCACGAGTCGGAGCGCTGCGTTCAAGGGGCGGTCTTGAACCAACGGGCGAATCACGATGCCAATCATGCCACCGGGTTCGGGCTGGTGGCCTTTGAGAGTGAACTCGCCGGCGGTTTCCGGTGGCGTGAACTGGTCGAGAATCTCCAAGCGACCAGCCTTGCACCAGAGCACCATCACGACCGGGGGCACGCCATCGTTGGGGGTCGCACGCTTGAGCTCCAGGGTGGCCCGCCATGGGGCGCCGGAATTGGGATCGGCCGTCCAGGTTTCGAAGGCCGACGTCATCCAATCTCCCTCAGCAGGGGCTTCGTTGGCGCGCAGCCAGCCGGTGCCGCCTGCCTCGAGGTTGATCGCCTGAGCCGGCTCGATGAGCCGCAGACCCGGGGGTGGCTGCGTTATGGCCGGTCCGCCGGCATGGGTTACGCGCAACTGCCGCCAGCCGGCTACGAGCGGATCGTCCGCCGTGATTTCAAAGGCAAGCGGTCGTCCGTTGGGCTCGACCCGGAATGGCACGCGCAATTCCGTGCGGTCGGACCCTAGGCGTTGTTGATCGGACCGAAGCACGGTGCGGCTGCCTTCGGGGTCGGCCACGATCTGCCAGGTCACCGTGGCGGGAGTTGCCTGATCTTTGGCGAGGGTGGCGATGAATGCACCCTCCACGGCGCGGACAGAGTTGGGCCACGTCCAGGTCCATTTGCCGGCGCGACCGAAAAATTCGCCCCACGGGCTCGGTTGAAACGTGGGCGGCTGCTCCGTCGGCACGCGAGTCATGCGCACATGAATCTGGCTGCCGGTGCGGTCGATCAATGCAAGGGGGTTCTGGGCGGAGAAGGTGGTCGGCGCGGTCGGGGCGCTGAGCGTGTCGCGGCGTTCGTAGAGCCGCACGACCTTGCCCAGTGGCACCACCCGGAAGTCGCTTTGCAGGTAGGCCAGAAAATCCTCCGGCCAGCTTTCCCAGCTGGGGTGCAGGAACACCCGGTCAATACCCTTGCTCGCAAAACGTTCACGCAGCCACGGGCCGTCAGATTTCTGCAGCGAAGTGCCGAGGTCATACCACACCGGCATCCCACGGAGAATGGTCTTAGGGTAGGCGCGTTCCAGCCACTCGAGGGTGGGGCCGAACAACACGCGGGAAAGATCGCCGCGCACATCGCGCAGATGCTGAAGCTCGCGGGCGGTCAGGCGCAGGGATTCATACAGGTCGGCGTCAAGCCGGACGCCCTTCAAGTAGGCAAGGGCGGCCGGTGGATTTTCCAAACGCACAAAGGTGGAACGATCCGTCGAAGCGCGGCCGTAGAGGACCCGTCCGCCGGACCAAGCGGCGTAGGCCCCCACCACGCTCCACAGTCCCGCGGCCCCCCCCAAGGCGGCGCGCGCGACCGGACAGCGGGCGACGCCAAAGCCGGCGGCCACCCCCACGGCACCAACCAGCACACCAAGGCTGGTTACCGTGATGATCTCGATATTGGTGATCGTCAGCAGGACGCCGCCGAGGCCGGCAGCGATCACGCCCAGCGCGAGGGCGACGCGCAGCGCCTTTCTCCGGCCCGCCGGAACGAGGGCGGGGGCTTGGCGCCACGCGAGGCAAGCGATGACTGCCAGGAGGCCGAGCCCCACGGTGTGCAACGGCTCAAACAGCACGTGGTGGTGGAGGGTGTAGGTCGGGGCGAGATATGACTGCGCCGAAAAAATCAGCGGCACCAACCCCACGCGGGCTTCGGCGAGCTCGACGATATTGAAATACCACTGGCTCAGCGATGCGCCGGTCCAGGCGAGTTCAAGACCCAGCGGGACGACGAGGCCAACAACGATG
>JBMSWZ010000054.1:0-7358 GCA_049425105.1 Cephaloticoccus sp. | reverse complement strand
GCCGAGGCCCCTGACACGAGGCCTCGGCGAGGCGGCTTAAGTGTTTGTGGACGAGATCTTATTCGATGATCTCAGTAATGCGACCCGCACCGATGGTGCGACCACCCTCGCGGATGGCGAACTTCTGGGTCTTCTCCATCGCGATCGGCACGATGAGGTCGATCTCGACCGCGATGTTGTCGCCCGGCATCACCATTTCCACGCCCGACGGGAGGTTGACCACGCCGGTCACGTCCGTGGTGCGGAAGTAGAACTGCGGGCGGTAACCGTTGAAGAACGGCGTGTGGCGGCCACCCTCGTCCTTCGAGAGGACGTAGATCTCGGCCTTGGCCTTCTTGTGCGGGGTGATCGACTTCGGGGCCGCCAGAACCTGGCCGCGCTCGATGCCGTCCTTTTCAATGCCGCGCAGGAGCACGCCGACGTTGTCGCCGGCCTGGCCGCTGTCGAGCAGCTTGCGGAACATTTCGATGCCCGTCACGACGGTGGACTGGGTGTCGCGGAGACCGACGATCTCGACGGTGTCGTTGACCTTGACCACGCCGCGCTCGATACGACCGGTGGCGACGGTGCCGCGGCCGGTGATCGAGAAGACGTCCTCAACGGACATCAGGAAGGGCTTGTCCATCTCGCGGGCCGGCTCGGGGATTTCCTTGTCGATGGCGGCCATCAGGTTGCCGATGGCGGCCTCGCCTTCCGGCGTGCCCTCGAGGGCGGCCGTCGCGGAACCGCGGACGATGACGGCGTTGTCGCCGTCGAATTGATACTTGGAGAGCAGCTCGCGGATTTCCATCTCGACGAGCTCGAGGAGCTCGGCGTCGTCGACGAGGTCGACCTTGTTGAGGAACACCACGATCTTCGGCACGCCGACCT
Source organism: Cephaloticoccus sp. (assembly GCA_049425105.1). Classification (GTDB taxonomy): domain Bacteria; phylum Verrucomicrobiota; class Verrucomicrobiia; order Opitutales; family Opitutaceae; genus Cephaloticoccus. The sequence continues at coordinate 6,488 of JBMSWZ010000054.1, read as the reverse complement.
GGCGGGCGAGGAGGATGTGCTCGCGGGTCTGGGGCATCGGACCGTCAGCGGCGGAGACGACGAGGATCGCGCCATCCATCTGGGCGGCGCCGGTGATCATGTTCTTCACGTAGTCGGCGTGCCCGGGGCAGTCGACGTGCGCGTAGTGACGGTTCTCCGTCTCATACTCCACGTGCGCCACCGAGATGGTGACGATCTTGGAAGCGTCGCGGACGGTGCCGCCCTTCGCGATGTCCGCGTAGGTCTTGACCTCAGCGAGGCCCTTGCGCGCCTGGACGGCGAGGATCGCGGTGGTCGTGGTGGTTTTGCCGTGGTCGACGTGGCCGATGGTGCCAACGTTGACGTGCGGTTTTTTGCGTTCGAATGTGCCTTTAGCCATGGGTTGAGACGTATGTGGTGTTTAGACTTGTTTTGACCTCGGGATTTTTGCGTCGCAGAAGTCGTGCGACGTTGACCTGGAGCCCAGAACCGGACTTGAACCGGCGACCTCGTCCTTACCAAGGACGTGCTCTGCCAACTGAGCTATCTGGGCAGACCAAGGGAGGGTCAAAAAACGAAAAAGAGCGAAGAACGTGCAGGGCGCAATTTCGCCCGTCAACTGCAAACTTGGGCTTTCCTCCAAATTTCTAGGGACCAACCAGAACCCGATAAAATCCAGGCGGCAAACGCTCCCCCAAATGCAGGCCTCGACTGAGCTGCGCCCGGTAGTATTCATCCACCCGATCCACCCCGGAGCTGCGGATCACCGAGAGCGACCCCACCACCCCACCCGCGTTGATCGCCACGGCGAGCTCCAACGGCCGCCAAATGTCGGCGCCGAGGTCCGCGGTTGGCAGCGCTTCCTCAATCCAACGCCGGCCGTCGCCGGTCGATACCACCTCCACGTAGCCACCCCGACCGGCCAGAGCCGTCACTCGATCGTCGCGCCGCCCCAGCCCCGCCAGTCGGGCCATGTCCGCCACCCCCGAGATCGCATCCGCCGGGACCGAAGGCACACCCCCTTGCGGCGGGAACGTCATCTCCAGAACGTTGCGCGGATAAATCAACCGCGGCGCAAAATCAGCGAACATCTGTCCCGGATCACGCAAGATACTGTTTGGCAGCGCTTTTTGATCAGAATTCCACTTGGTCGGCAGGAAAAGCGGGCTGGGATCCAAAAAGACGGATTCTTCCGTAACCACATCACCCTCTTCCGCTTGCGTCAATTGACTCAAACTGATCGCTGAACCGGTTGCGGCCGCATCAGGCTGTGCTAGTGGCACGTCAAAACCGATTCCGGGAGCGTCCGATTTAGAGCCAAGAGCCAACAGACCAATTACTAACAGCACGACTACGGTCGCCACCGCCGCCGCCAACCCCCAGGAGGTGCGATCACTGGCGGGCACGGGAAATATCCTCCGGCGCCGCCGGCTCCAATGCGGCAATTTGCACCTTGAATCCCGCTTGCTGGGCCACCCCGGTGATGTCAACGAGCTCAGAAACCGGGATACTGGCGCTCGCCCGCACCAACAGGACGCCCTCTTTCGTCGCCGCCCCCTCCCGGGCCAGCCACGCTTTCAACTGGGCGGGGTTCAAGGCCCCGTTGTCGGTAAAGATGAGCCCCGGCCGGGCCACGCTGATCACGTGAGTGGTGCGCGCCGCCCCGGGGCCGGCACCCTTCAATTCCGGCAGGGCAAAATCCACGCCCAGACCGGGCGCCAGCACGAATCGCGAGCCGAACAACGAGAAAAACAACACCAGCACGGCCGCGTTGACCCAGAACAGCGCATCAAAGCCACGCGGTTCCGGGCGCAGCTTGGACGCCAAGTCCAGGGGCCGGGTAATCACGCCGAATCCTCCTGGGTTCCGCTGGTGCCGGCCTTTTGATAGTCGGTCAGCAGGTAGCGCATGATTTCGTTCCCCGCCCATTCAATGTCGCGGACGATGGCCCGGACGCGGCCGTTGAGAAAGTGATGGGCCAAATGTGCCGGGATCGCGAGCATCAGGCTGCCGATCGAGCATAACAGCGCCTGCCACATGCCCCCGGACAGGCCGGCCACGGTCGCGTAGTCGCGCTCAAACGCGAGAAACGTCGTCGCCATCCCCAGAATCGGGCCCAGCAGCCCGACCACGGGCGCGACCTGCGCCACCGCGGCGATGGAGCCCAGCCGGCGCTCCAGGGCGGGGAGCTCGATGACGGCCGCTTCCTGCACGTGGAAACGCATGGCCTCGGCCGGCTCATCAGCGTGCAGCAAGGCCGCCTTCACCACCGCCGCGACCGGTCCGGGGGTTTCCTCGCACACCGTCAGGCCTTCCACGATGCGGCGTTTCGCGAGGATGTTCTTGATGCCGCCCACGAACTCCGCCGCCTTGATCTGGCCGCGGTGCAGGTAGAGCAGGCGCTCGACAAACAACATCAGGCAAAGGAAGCCGAGTCCCAGCAACACCCACATCATCGGGCCGCCGCGGGCAAAGAGGCTGAAATCGAAAAGGGACATCGGGTGTGCGGAGTTAGAAACCGGGTCGGGTCACAGGTAAATCTTCAAGTTGTCACGGGGTGGCCGTTGGCGCCGCGTTGCGGGCGAGTCGATCCTTGGCCAGGGAAGCGCCGGGCAGCCCGCTGTCGAGGATCAAGGTCCACGCTTCGCGCGCCGGCTCGAACCGCGCCTGCTGTTCGTAGAGGGCGCCGACATCCAGCAGGGTGCGGGTCATCCAATACCGCCCCGTCGCCCCGAGGCGCGCCGCCATGCGCTCGTCGAGGAGGAACGCCGTGACCACATCGCGCCACCACACGGCCTCCGCCCGGGCCAGCTGGTCGCGCCGCTGCATGAGATAGCCCAAGTTGTAACCGGCCTCCACCCGCACATCCACCGGAGCATCGACGCGGTCACGCAATTGCTCAAACAGCGCGATGGCGCGGTCGGCGTGGTTGGGGTCGCTCACCGACTGCGCGTTGTGGCACTCCGCCAGCGCCAGTTGCGCCAGGATCACGTCGGCATGCGACTGGTAATTATTAACCAAGGACTCGTAGACCTGCTGCGCCTGCGGGAACTGGTTGAGCTTGCGCAGGAGGTCGCCCTGCTTGAGGCGCGCGTAGAACACCAGCGGGCTGGCGGGATAGCGCGTGACCATGCGCTCGATCAGCTTGTTCGCCTCCTCGAGGTTGCTGTCCTGCCCGCGCCGCTCCGCCTGCAGCGAGGCCTGGTAGAGGGCATACGGAGCGTAGGTGGTATTGTCGGGAAAGTCGTCCGCCAACTGGGTGTAAAGCCGTTGCGCCTCCACCGTCTGGTCGCGCCCCGCATAATACCCCGCCTCGACAATGATCGAATAAACCGCCGCGTCCGACCGCGTGAACTCCGTGCGGATCTGCTGCAGCAGGGCCACGGCCTCCTCGCGCCGGCCCAGGGCGAACAGGGCTTCGGCTTTCAGCAATTCGATCGAGCTCTTCACGTCGCGCTCGAGGTTTGCCTCGATTCCCGCCGGCAGCGCCGCCGCCAGGCCGTCGGCCAGGCGCACAGTCGCTTCCGGCTGGCCGGCCACCAGCGACAGGCGGGCCTGCAGCCAGCGCATCCGCGCAAGAAGCTCCCCGGGCAGTTCGCCGTCAGGCGCGCCCGAACCCAGCAACGCGTTCACCCGATCGAACGCCGCCGTCGTGCGCCCGGCCTTTTGCAGCGCCCGCGTCAAATTCCACTCCGCCTGCCAGCGGTTGATCGAATCAAACCGCGCATCGGCCGCCAATTCATTCATCTGCGCCGCGGCCAGGTCAAGCCGACCGGCCTCGATGTCGGCCAGCACCAGCTGAAACATCAGGTCGCCCGCGCTGAATCCCGCCGGGATATTGCGCAGCACGGCGGAATAGGCGTCCGCGGCATTGGGGAAATCCCGGGCGCGAAACCAGGCCTCAGCCACCAATACGCCAAGCTCGGCCCGGCGTTCCCCCACCCCGGGGCCTTCCAACGCATCACGGGCCTTGGCGGCGAAATCCGCGGCCGCCCGGTAGCGAAATTGTTCCCAAGCCGAGGTCGTCAGCACGCCAAAAGCCTCGGCCTTGCGGCGGGACCCGGGAAACTTTTCCAGCAACGCGCGGGCGTCCGCCTCCGCATCAGCGTAGTCCTTGGCTGCCAGGGCCAGCTGCGCGCGCACGAGGAGCAGGTCGTCGAGCACCGGATGGTCCGGAGCCGCCGTCAGGATCTCGTCCAGCTCGCGCCGAAACTGCGTGCGCATGGGCTCCGTCCCGGAGGCGCAGGCCAGCATCTGCAAGGCGGCGCGCTGCTTCACCGGATCGGACCCGCCGGCGAGCAGGTTTTGCAGCGCAATCCGGCCGGGGCCGGAATCGGCGCCGCCAATCAGGCCCAACAACAGGTGAAAGTCATCGCGCTCCGCCTGCTCTTCCGCCGGCAGCGCGAGCAGCTGGCGTTGCAAGACGTCGACCGCCTCGCCGTCCCGGCCCAGTGCATCGAGCATCGCGGCATAAGTCCGGGCAAAGCTGTAACCGGCGCGGCGTCCCTGCAGCCGGTCCATGTTTTTGCGCGCTTCCTCGGCCAACGCCTCGTCCACCACCCCCGTCCGCAGCCGCGCCTGCTCGCGCGCGAGCACGAAGCGGGCACGCGCCATCGTGGAGATGGCGGCATTCTCCGCCTGCTCGAACAAGCCGCGGGCCTTGCCCGGGTCGCCCCCCGCGTCAGCCAGGACGCCTTCGAGGAAAAACAGCCAGCCACGGTCCCCGGCCGGCAAATCGTCCGCCGCCACGCCGTCGATGGCCGCGCGCGCCGCGGCAAAGTCACGCTGTCGCGCAGCCAGCAGCCCTGCGCGCAGCTTCCACGCCGGCCCTTTCAAGCCGACGAAACCATCGAGCGTGGTCCGGGCCTCGTCGAACCGGCCGGCATCCATCAAAGCCGTCGCCAGCGCCAGGGTCAGGTTGGCGCGATCCCCGCCGGGTTGGGCCAGCAGGTCACGGTAAAGCACCACGGCCGCCGAGGGAAACCCGAACTCCTCCGCGCGCTGCGCCGCGAGCAAGGTCAACGCGCTGCCGCCCGAGGACGCGGTGGTCGCCGCGGTTTCGGCCACCAGCGGCGCGGGCTGGCGCAACGGCTCCTGGGCCGACGCCGACAGGGTCAGGCCAAGCAGGAGGAACAGAGGTGGACGCAGGGGCACGGCGGGGAAATTGCGACGGGGCATGGAAACAATCAACCGCGATGTAACCACTTCCGTCTCGCCCCGACCGGCGACCCAGCCCTACGGTTCCCCGCAACTCTCCCCGTTCCCATGACCGCCCTCATCATTCTCGGCGTCATCGCCGCCCTCGCCCTCATCCTCGTTTTTTGGATCGTCGGCATCTACAACACCCTCGTCACGCTGCGGAACCGCTTCAAGAACGCCTTCGCGCAGATCGATGTGCAGCTCAAACGCCGTTACGACCTCATCCCGAATCTCGTCGAGACAGCCAAGGGCTACCTGAAACACGAGCGCGAGACGCTTGAGGCCGTCATAAAGGCCCGCAACATCGCCGCCTCCGCCGCCGAGGCCGTCGCCGCCAACCCCGCCAATGGCGGCGCGGTGAAGTCCCTGATGGGCGCCGAGGCCGGCTTGGCGGGCGCGCTCTCCCGCCTGATGGTCGTCGCGGAGCAATACCCCGACCTCAAGGCCAACCAAAACATGGCGCAGCTCACCGAGGAGCTGACCTCCACGGAGAACAAGATCGCGTTCGCCCGCCAGGCGTTCAACGACAGCGTCATGACCTACAACACCACCCGCGAGGTCTTCCCCAACGTGATTTTCGCCGGCATGTTCGGTTGCGCCCCGGCCGAGCTCTTCAAGGTCGATGATCCCGCCGAGCGTCCCGCCCCGCAAGTGAAGTGCAGCTGAGGGCCCGCGCGGGCGCGGCCGGCGCCGACCCGCGCTCCCGCGCATGGATTTCTTCGAAGCCCAGGCCCGCGCGAAAAAGCGCAGCAGCCGGCTCATCGTCCTCTTCGCCCTCGCGGTGATCGGGACGATTGCCGCGGGCTATTTCGCCGCTTGGTTTTTTGTCGACCAAGCCGAGTCATCCCGGCGCCGCGATGATTTTGCCTATCATGCCTACGGCGAAAACGGCCGCGCCATGGGCCGGCCGTTGTTCGACCCGATGCTGCTCCTGCTGGTGACCACGGGCACGCTGCTCGTCATCGGCCTGTCGTCGTTTTCCAAGTGGATGAGCTTCCGCCAGGGCGGCGGGGCCGTGGCCGAGAGCGTGGGCGGGCGCCGCATCGATCCCGGTCGCGCCACGCCGGCAGAGCGCCGGTTGCTCAACGTGGTCGAGGAAATGGCGATCGCCTCCGGCACGCCCATGCCCGCGGTCTACGTCCTCGATCACGAGCAGGGCATCAATGCTTTCGCGGCCGGCTTGACCACCAGCGACGCCGTCGTGGCCGTGACCCGCGGCACCTTGGAAAAACTCACGCGCGACGAGTTGCAGGGCGTGGTCGGCCACGAGTTCAGCCACATCCTCAACGGCGACATGCGGCTCAACGTGA
>JBMSWZ010000053.1:0-7430 GCA_049425105.1 Cephaloticoccus sp. | reverse complement strand
CCAAGCGAGAGATTCGGGACGGCGTTGTGAATGAGTCCCTTTTGGCAGATCTCGCCGGCGTTGAATCCGATGTGCCGATACTGGCCGTCGGCGGCGAAACTCGTGCTCTGGAAGTCGACGAGTTTTTCCAGGAGGGCCTTGGCTCGTGGGTCCGGCCGCTGCTGGATGGCGTCAGCCAGGCCGGCGAGGAACGGCGAGGCCCACGTGGTGTGGCCCGCAGTCATGTCTAGCCAGCGGTAGGGATTGCCGCCCCACACGGGGTGGTTGTGGAAACCGTGGATGGCGCCGTTGGGCTGGACCCACGAGCGGATCCAGCTGCCAAGGGCGGCGAGGTTGGGTTTGGACGATGCGGTCATGTCAGGAAGAGGCGGGGCGCTGAAACCAGTTTTCGGCGAGGCCGACGGCGGCGACCATGCAGGCGCCGCTCAAGAGGAGACGAGTGAGGTCGGCGTTTTCCCCGAAGAAAAAAAGCGACACGGCGATGCCCACGGGAATCTTGGCGTTGTTCATTACGGCCAGCGTGCCGGCATTGACCCGCGTGGCGCCCAGGTTCCACCAGAAAAAACCCAAGCCGGAGGCGACGAGGCCGAGGTAGACGATGACGCCGACCTGCGTCCAATCCGGACGAAAGGCCAGCCAGTCGGTGGTGAAAAGGGACGCGATGAGCGCCGCGGCCACGGCGCCGGCATAGAGCAGACCAAACATCTCGCGCTCGCCGACATGGGCGAGCCGCGCGCGCTCACGGCGCCACGCCAACTGGCCGGCGGCGAAGCAGAGATTGGACGCCTGCATGAGCAGGAAGCCGGTCGCGAGATGGCGCCCGGGTTGTTGCCACAGGATGATGCCGGCGCCGACAAAGGCGAGCGCGGCGGCGCCGAGGTGCCGGGCCGACCAGCGCCGTTCCACCGCGCCGTCGAGCAGCGCGACATAGACGGGGGTGAAGATCGTGAAGAGCACGACCTCGTGGGCCGCGAGGTGCGCGAACGCTCGCAGATAGAGCACATACATGACGCCGAACTGCACCGCGCCAATGACGGTCAGGCGCCAGGCGGGACGGCGCGGGATCTTGCCGACGCGCAGGAACGGCCAAAACACCAAGGCCGCGCCGACCAACCGCAGGGTTGCGACCGCGGTCGAGTCGAGTCCCGCCAGCTCACCCTTGATCAGGCCGTAGGAGAAGGCCCAGACGAGCGAGGTGAGCAAGAGGTAGAACATGGGATGGGGCGGGGGAGATACGGTCCGCCTTCGCCTGCTGGCTACGGCGCGACGGTTTTAGCCACCGGCTAAACCCGGAAAATCGCTCCGAGCTTCTTGCCGAGCAGCAGGCTCATGCCGACGATGGTGACGCCAAGGAAGGTCGTGGCCCAGACGCCAAGGGCGCTGGCGATGAACTTGCCGTCACCGAGCAGCTGGAAGAGCTCCATGATCGCCTTGGTGATCGGGTAATAAAGCTGTTTTTGCGCGAGGATCAGCGAGTCGGAGACCTCCAGCATGGCGAAGGCGAAGGCGAGCAGGCCGCCCGCGATGAGATTCGCCATAATAAGCGGCAGGGTGACCTTGAACGTGGCCTTCAGCGGCGGGCAGCCGAGATTTTGCGCGGCCTCTTCCAAGGTTTCGCTGGTCTGCTGGAAACCGGCCGCGGCCGAGCGCACGACGTAAGGCAGGCGCCGCACCGAGTAGGCGATGATCAGAAGCACGGTCGGGTCTTCCACCGGGTTGATGAAGTCGAAGAACTTTCCTTCCTGCGCCATCGCGAGGTAGCCAAAGGCCAGCACGAGGCCCGGCACGGCGAGTGGCATCATGGCGAGGAAGTCGAGAATCTGCCGGCCCCGCAGCTTGCTGCGCACCACCACGTAGGCGATGGCGATGCCCAGGACGATGTCGATGATCGTGGAAATACTCGCGAACTTCAGGCTGTTGGCGATCGCCGGCACCGTGAGGTCGTGGCCGAGCGCGATCCCGAAGTTCTCCAAGGTGAAATTCGCCGGCAGGACGGTGCCATACCAGTCGGAGGAAAATGCCACGAACACGACCCCGAGGTGGGGCAGGATCGCGACGAGTGTGACGCTGCCAAACATCGCCGTGCACAGCCAGCGGCGCGGCACCGACAGTTCCCGCGGGCCGCCGGTGCTGGTGGCCTTCGCCATCATGGCATGGCCCGTGCGCCCGAAGAGGCCCTTGCCGATGGCGTAGAGCAACACCGAGCTGCCCAGCATCACGGCCACCAGCGCATAGGGGAACGGATTGCCGCCGATGTCCTTGAGCCCGTAAAAAATCTGCACCGGCGTGACTCGCGCATAATCAAACACCAAGGGGGTGCCGAGCTCGGTGAACGACCAGATGAACACGATCGTGCCGCCGGCAAAGAGGCCGGGCTTGATCAGGGGCAAAGTGATCTTGAAGAAACGGCGGAAGCCCGTGCAGCCGAGATTCTGCGCGGCTTCCTCCATGGCCGGATCGATGTTGGCCAGGGCGGCCACGGCGTTGAGGTAAATGATGGGGTAAAGCGAAAGGGCCTGGATCACGGCTACGCCCCAGAACTGATTCGCGGCAAACCAATCGAAGGTCCATCCCTCAGGGCGCAGGCCGAGTTCAATCAGGAGGCTGTTGACCGCGCCATATTGCCCAAAGATTTGTTTGATGCCGATCGCGCCGACAAAAGGCGGCAGGATCATCGGGACCAGGATCACCGAGCTGAGCAGACCTTTGCCGGGGAAAATGAAACGGTCTGAGATAAAGGCCAGGGGCAGGGCGATCAGCAGGGTGAGGGAGGTGGTCGCGCAGGCGAGCAGGAAGGAATTCTTGAGGCCGCCGAGGTAGAGGGGATCCGCCAGCAGGGCGGTGAGGTAGGCGATGGTGAAATGGCCGTCCGCATCGACGAAGCCTCCCTCCAGAATCTGGATGATGGGCCAGATGAAAAACGCGGCAAAGAAGATGCCCGTCAGGGCGAAGACGATGCGCGCGAAGTGTTTCGACATCGGGCGCGAGTGTTGGCGCGCACCGGACCCCGGCAAGGCGGAATTGGGGGCCGCGAGCGGTTTTTCACCGCCGTAACCGCCCCGACAGAATATTCCCTTGCTTTTTGAGTAATCAAAATACAGTAACCGAGTCATCGTATTCACGATGGCCACCAGCACCGTTGAGAACTACCTGAAAGCGGCCCTCCTCTATGAGCAGGAGAACGACGGCATCGTGCCCATGGGCGCGCTGGTCGAGGCTTTGGGGGTGGTGCCGGGCACGGTCACGACCATGGTGAAGGCGATGGCGGTGCAGGGTTTGATCGAGCACGAGGCGCGGCAGGGCGTGCGGCTGACGCCGGTCGGTCGGGCGTTGGCGCTGGGCGTGCTGCGCAAGCATCGGCTGGTGGAAACCTTTCTGGTGCAGACCCTGAAGATGGACTGGTCGGAGGTGCATGACGAAGCCGAGGCGCTCGAACATGCGGTGTCCGACCGCGTGCTGGAGCGCATTGACGAATTCTTGGGCCGCCCTGTCACCGATCCGCACGGTGACCCGATTCCGGACGCGGAAGGCCGCATCGCCGATACGGCCCGGCAGGTCACGATGGAGGGCTGCGCGGTCAACAAGTCCCTGCGGGTGACGCGGATCCTCGACCAGACGCCAGACTTCCTGGCTTACGTGCAACAAAGCGGCCTAAAGCCCGGTGCCCGCATCAAGGTCCTGCGGCGCGAAGCCGCCAGCGGGGTGGTGCGCTGTGAAATCAAGGCCGGTCACGAGCTCAACCTCGGTTTGCCGGCCGCGGCCAAAATTGTGGTGGGCGCGGTGGTCTGAAGCCATGGAAAACCTGCTGCTCACCCTTTCGTTTCTGTTGATCGCGGCCTTGATATTCTGGCCGCGGTATGGGGTGTTGTCGCGGTGGCGCGTGGCGCATCGCGACCAGGCCCGCGTGCGCCGCGAGGATGCCCTGAAGCACCTCCTGAAATGCGAGGTCAACGGCCAGGCCCCCACCTTGAACGGCGTAACCGGCGCGCTGCGCATCAGCGATGATGCCGCGGCCGACTTGCTGCGCGAAATGGAACAGCTCGGGTTGGTGTCCCATACCGCGGGCCGGTTGTCGCTGCAACCGGCAGGGCGGGAACTGGCCCTGCATGTGGTCCGCGCCCACCGCTTGTGGGAGCGCTACTTGGCGGATGAAACGGGCGTGCACGAGGCGCAGTGGCACCGCCTGGCGGAGCAGAAGGAACACGCCATTTCCCCGCAGGAAGCGAGTGTCCTGGAAGCGCGGCTCGGTCACCCGGTGACGGATCCGCATGGCGACGCGATCCCGCGGCCGGACGGCGAGCTCGAGGCCGACGCGGGCGAGCCCCTCTATATGGCGCCGGCCAACACCACCTTGGAAATCGCGCATTTGGAAGATGAGCCACCGGCGGTTTACCGGCAGATCCATGCACTCGGCTTGAGGCCGGGGCAGCGCATCTGCGTGTTGTCGAAGCAGGATGACTGCATCCGCGTCTGGGCCGAGGGCCGCGAGCTCGCGCTGGCCCCCATCCTGGCCAACAACATCGCCGTGACGACCCTGCCGGGCGTCACACCGGGCGATTTGTTCGAGGAGGAACTGCTAACGGGGTTGCGGCCCGGTGAGGAAGCGCGCGTGCTGAGCCTGAGTGCCGCGTATCGCGGCGCTGAACGCCGCCGGTTGCTCGATTTGGGGTTTGTGCCCGGCACCGTGCTGGAGGTCGAGATGGTCAGTCCGACCGGCGATCCGACTGCCTACCGGGTGCGTGGCACGGTCATCGCTTTGCGCCGGGAACAAGCCAATCACATCCGCATCGCCCAGCGCCGGCCCATTTCCGTCTCCGCCTCATGAATGCTGAACCTGATTCCGTGACCGCGCCCAACGAGGCCTGCGCCCAATGCAGTGTCTGGCGCTCCGCCAATCTCAAGAAGCTCGGCGTGAGCATGGAGCAGTGGGATTTCGTCGTGGCCCTGGCGGGCAATCCCAACACCGGCAAGAGCACGGTCTTCAACGCCTTGACGGGACTGCGCCAGCACACCGGCAACTGGCCGGGCAAGACGGTGACCCGCGCCGAGGGCGGTTTTGCCTACGGCGGCAAACGCTACAAGCTCGTCGATCTGCCGGGCACCTATTCGCTGCTCTCGACCAGCCTCGACGAGGAAATCGCGCGCGACTTCATCCTGTTCGGCCAGCCCGATGTCACCGTGGTCGTGGCCGATGCAACGCGCTTGGAACGCAATCTCAACCTCGTGCTGCAGGTTTTGGAAATCACCGATCGCGTGGTGCTGTGCCTGAACCTCATGGATGAGGCGCGCCGCCACGGCGTGAAAGTCGACGACCTCCAGCTCGCGCGCGATCTCGGTGTGCCGGTGGTGCCGACGACCGCCCGCGCGGGTGAGGGGTTGCCGGAATTGTTGCAGGTCATCGGTGACATCGCGGGCGGACGGGTGAAATCGCGGCCGCACCGGTTGGCGGACGAGCCACCGGCGCTCAAGGCGGCGCTGAATGATCTGGTCGCGCAACTTGCACATGCGCATCCGGGTCTCCCCAATGCGCGGTGGGTTGCGATGCGGCTGCTGGGCGGGGATGAGTCGCTGACGACCGCGTTGCGCGACGGCACGCTCGGTCAACTCGCGCAGGCGCAATCCGAGGGAGCAATCGCATGAACGGAGCAATGGAGATTTTGGAGAACGCGCGACGACTGCGCCGCGAGATTCCCGGCGACGTGCACGAGCACTTGGTCGAGGCGATCTATGCCGACGCGGCGCGCATCGCCGACCGCGCGGTCAGCCGGCCGGATCGCGGCGCGCGTCCGACCTTTGATCGCGCCCTGGACCGGGTGCTGACCAGCCGGGTCTGGGGGTTCCCGATCATGCTGCTGCTGTTCGCGCTGATGTTCTGGATCACGATCATCGGTGCCAACGCGCCGTCGGGCTGGCTGGCGACGCTGCTGGTCGACCACGGATGGCCGTGGTTGCGGGGACTGGCCGCGGCGGCGGGCTTCCCGCCCTGGTTGTCCGGCCTGCTGATCGACGGCATGTATCTTTCGATGGCGTGGGTCATCAGCGTGATGCTGCCCCCGATGGCGATCTTCTTCCCGCTCTTCACGATGCTGGAGGACTTTGGCTATCTCCCGCGGGTGGCGTTCAATCTCGACCGCCTGTTCAAGTCGGTGGGCGCGCACGGCAAGCAGTCGATGAGCACCATGATGGGCTTCGGCTGCAACGCCGCCGGCGTGGTGGCGACCCGCATCATCGACAGTCCCCGTGAACGACTGCTCGCAATTCTGACCAACAATTTCGCGCTCTGCAACGGCCGGTGGCCGACCCAGATCCTGATCGCCTCGCTGTTCATCGGCTCCCTGGTGCCCGCGCATTGGGCCGGATTGGTTTCAGCCGGCGCGGTCACGGCGGTGGCCTTGCTTGGCATGCTCTTCACCCTTGTCGTGTCGTGGGTGCTGTCGAAGTCCTTTCTGAAGGGCGAGGTGTCGGCCTTCAGTCTCGAGTTGCCGCCTTACCGCCCGCCGGCGCTGTGGCGCACGCTCTATACCTCGCTCATCGACCGCACGATCTTTGTGCTGTGGCGCGCCATCGTGTTCGCGCTGCCGGCCGGCGCGGTGATCTGGCTCATCGGCAATGTCAACGTGGGCGATGTCACGCTGGCGCACTGGCTGATTCAAAATGTGGATCCGCTGGGCCTTGCACTCGGTTTGAACGGGGTGATCCTCATCGCCTACGTGGTGGCGATCCCGGCCAACGAAATTGTCGTGCCGACGATCCTCATGCTGACGGTGCTGGTGGCCGGGGTGCATGGCGTGGGCGAGGGCGCGGGCGTGATGTTTGAGCTGGATTCGGACAGCGCGACCCAGTCGATCCTGCAGGCCGGAGGGTGGACGCTGCTGACCGCGGTGAATCTCATGCTCTTCAGCCTGCTGCACAACCCGTGCAGCACGACGATTTACACAATCTACAAGGAGACGGGCAGTGTGAAATGGACGACGGTAGCAACCCTGATGCCACTGGCGGTGGGCTTCGGCGTGACCTTCCTGGTCGCCACCGTGTGGCGCCTGCTGGCTTGATCCGCGCCCACTTCATGCGCCTTTTCGTTGCGACAATTCTGGCCGTTTGGGGTGGAGTCGCGGTTGAGGTGGCGGCCCAGTGGACCGAGGTTCCGGGCACGGCCCCGATGGGAGGCTGGCGGGTGGAAGTTGAAGCCGTCAGCGTGGCGACCGATCGCTACACCCTGGATCGCGACGGCGTGGCCTATCGCTCGACAGTGGCGGGATCCGTTTTGGTTTCGGCGGGCCTTACTCCGACGTGGGACGTTCAATTCGGCGCCGATCTCTGGCGGAAGGAGTCGGCGAAGGATGTTTCGGACACAACCGCGGAGAGCGGCCGCGGCGACCTGTGGTTGCGGACCAAATGGAACCTGGCCGGGGACGAGAACGAAGGCCCGG
>JBMSWZ010000052.1:0-7514 GCA_049425105.1 Cephaloticoccus sp. | reverse complement strand
GCGCCGCGTCGTCGACGAGGCCACGCTCACGGGCCAGCCCCAGCGCCGCCTCGATCTCGTCGTCCGGGTGGCCGCGGTCGTGCAGCTTGACCCGCAGCCGTCCCTCCGACTGGGGCGCGTTCGCGGTCGAACGCGCGCCGGGTCAGGATGCAGATCAGCAGGGCCGAAAGGAACACATAGGTCAGGCCCTTGAGCGGCTGGAACTGCGCGACGTCTCCCAGATCGGCGGCGATCCACTCCACCAGGCGATCGGAGGTCAGGATCCAAACGGCACCAAAAATCAGGTAACCGAGGGTGACGCGCAGGAACGGTGGCATGCCGGTGGGGTTTACGTTATGCGGTGGGGGTTAGGCCAGAATCCCGGCAATGGTGGCGGCCATGAAGCAGGCGAGGCTGCCGCCGATGAGGGCCTTGACGCCGAGTTGGGCAAGGTTCTCGCGCTGGGCCGGGGCGATGGCGCCAATGCCGCCGATCTGGATGCCGATGCTCACGATGTTGGCGAATCCCGCGAGGGCATAGGTCATGATCATGAGGTTGCGCGGATCGACGTAGGCTCCGGCGTTTTTGAGATCGGCCAGCTGGATGAAAGCCACGAATTCGTTGAGCACCGCACGGGTGCCGAGCAGGGCGCCGGATTGCAGGAGGGCGTCGTTGCTGATGCCCATCAACCATGCGACAGGCGCGAACAGGATCCCGAGCAGGAACTCGAGGGAGAAGGTGCTGAAGGTGCCGCCGGAGAGGTCGGCCACCCAGCCATTGAGCCCGAGCGGGTCGCCGAGCCAGGTCGCGAGCACGTAGTTCACGAGGGCCACGAGGGCGGTGAAGACGATGAGCATGCCGCCCACGTTGACGGCGAGCTTGATGCCGTCGGTCGTGCCAAGGCAGATGGCGTCGAGGAGGTTGGAGCCGATGCGCTCCTTGTTGACCTCGAGCCTCGTGTCCACGGTCTCCGTCTGCGGCACCATGATCTTGGCAAACATGAGGGCGGCGGGGGCGGAGATGACGGACTTGGTGATGAGGTGGGTGGCAAAGATGACCTGCTGCTCCGGATCCGTGCCGCCGAGGAAGCTGATGTAGGCGATGAGCACCGCGCCGGCGACCGTGGCCATGCCGCCGACCATGATGCAGAGGATCTCCGACCGCGTCATGGTGTTGAGGTAGGGCTTGATCAGGAGGGGGGCCTCGGTCTGGCCGAGAAAGACATTCGCGGAGGCGCTGAGCGTTTCCGGACCGGAGAGTCGCATGGTCTTCACCATCACCCAGGCCAGCGCCCAGACGATCTTCTGGAGGATGCCGAGGTAGTAGAGGGCCGAGGTAAACGCGGAGAAAAAGATGATTGAAGGCAGGATGCTCAGGCCAAAGACGACGCCATGTTTCTCGACGTCCACGAGCGAGCCAAAGACGAACTTCACGCCTTCGCCGGTGAAGGCCAGCAGCTGCACGAAGAACTTACCGATGGCGGCCACCGCGTAATAGACCGGCGGCGCATAGAGCACCAGGCCGGCGAACACGAACTGGAGAAGCAGGCCGATGCCGACCACCCGCCAGTTGATCGCCCGCCGGTTTTCGCTGAGGAGGACCGCAATGCCGAGGAAAGCGGCGACGCCAATCAGGCCGCGGAAAACGTGGGTGAGTTGCTCCATGAGGCGGGGTGGGGTTGAGCAGGGAGCTTGCCGAATTCATCCGGGCGGGCGAGAAACAAGTGATGACCCCCGCCGAACGCCTCGCCCGTCACCTCAGTCGTCAGCCGGATATCGCCGCGGCCCGCTTTGTCGCCCCCAATGCGACGATCAACGGCGACGTCGTGCTCGGGCCGGACAGCAGCGTTTTTTATGGCGCGGTCCTGCGAGGCGACATTCACGAGATCCGCGTGGGCGAGGGCACCAACATTCAGGACAATGCCATCGTGCATCTGGCCGACGAGTATGGTGCTTACATCGGCAAATGGTGCACCATCGGCCACGCCGCCATCGTGCACGCCTGCACCGTGGGCGATGAGTGCCTGATCGGCATGGGGGCGACGATTTTGGATGGAGCGGTGGTCGGCGACCGCTGTGTGATCGGCGCCAATTCGCTCGTGCCCCAGGGCATGGTGATCCCGCCTGGCTCCATGGTCTACGGTTCGCCGGCCAAGGTCATCCGGCCGTTGCGGGAGGCGGAGATCGCCGGGCTCAAGCCTTGGGCGGAGAAATACGTCGCAGTCGCCAAAGCCCACGCCGCGCTGCATGCGGGGCGGTGATTGAAGGTTGGGGGGTGCGCAGGTTTGGCCAATATCTGCCTAGCCGCGCCGCCGCGGTTCAGGTATGATTTTTCCGCAACCCCAAAGGAGAACACCTCCATGAAAGCCAATGTTGGATCCATCGACCGCGGCCTGCGCATTGTGGCCGGACTCGTTATTCTCGGCGCCGGTTACTACTACCACAACTGGTGGGGCCTCGTCGGCCTGCTCCCGTTGTTGACCGGCATCTTCCGCTTTTGCCCGGCGTATCTGCCGCTCGGCCTGAGCACCTGCCCGCGCAAGTCGGACTGAGCGTCAGTTGCGCTCCCGCGCCAGCGTGGAAAACGTGTAGCGGAAGTTCGCGTCGGCGGACTCCTGGCGCTCGGTTTCCCGCCAGTGCAGGTGTCGCCACTCGGGGAACCAAGTGTCTCCGGGGACCTCGGCGTGCACGAGGGTGAGGTAAATCCGATCGGCGTATGGCAGCGTCTCCTCGTAGATGCGCTGGCCGCCGCAAATCATGATTTCGCCGGGCAGGGCTTGGGCGAGCGCCAGGGCCGCCGCCACGGACGGGACGACTTGCACGCCGGGTTGCGCCAGTTCCGTTTGCCGGGAGATGACCACGGGCCGGCGACCGTCCGCGCGGACCTGGGGCCAGGTTTCATAGCAGACCCGGCCGAGCACGACGACCTGGCCGGCGGTCAGCCGGTGAAAATGCGCGAGGTCCTCGGGGATGCTCCACGGCAGCCGGCCTTGCCGGCCGATGACGCGGTTCTCCGCGCAGGCCACGATGAGGTTGATCGGCTTCGGCACGCTGGCATCACACGCCGCGCGGCCGGCCTGTCAAAAACAACCCTCCCATGCCGATTCGTTCTCTGCCGTTGCACCCAGGCCGCGGATGGTTTTGTCATAAATCCATGCTTATTGGAGTCCCCCGTGAAATCAAAATCGGCGAAACGCGCGTTTCGATGACGCCGAGTCTGTGCCGGCGCTGCGTTGCGCTCGGCGCCAAGGTCCTCGTGGAGAAATCCGCGGGAGTAAGCGCCGGTTTCACCGACGCGGAATACCGTTCCGCCGGCGCCACGATCGTGGGTTCGTCGCGCCGAGTCTGGCGCGAAGCCGACCTGATCTTGAAAGTGAAGGAGCCGCTGCCGGCGGAGTATCCGCTGATGCGCACCGGCCAGACGATCTTCACCTACCTGCACCTCGCGGCGGGTCCGGAGCTTGCCAAGGTGCTGCTCAAGAAGCGCATCCTCGGCATCGCCTACGAGACGGTCGAGGCGGCGGATGGTTCCTATCCGCTGCTCAAGCCGATGTCGCAGATTGCCGGTCGCCTCTCGATCCAGATCGGTGCGTATCGACTCCAGTCGCAGCTTGGCGGCTCGGGCGTGCTCCTTGGCGGCATCCCCGGCACAATGCCCGGTCACGTGGTGGTGATCGGTGCGGGCAATTCCGGTGCGCACGCGGTGCAGATGGCGGTGGGCATGGGCGCGCGGGTGACGGTGCTCGATGTCGACACCCGCAAGCTGGAGGCGCTCGACGCCGAGTATCGCGGCCGCGTGGTGACGTTGATGTCGAACCCGGCCAACATTGAGAACGAAGTGGCCGACGCCGACCTCCTGATCGGCGCGGTGCTGATTCCGGCGGCCAAGGCCCCGATCGTGGTGCCGCGGCGCATGGTGAAAAAGATGCGCCCGGGCAGCGCGATCGTGGACATCGCCATCGACCAAGGCGGCTGCATCGAGACGATCCGGCCGACGTCGCACGAAAAACCGACCTATCTTGAGCACGGCGTGGTGCATTACGCCGTGCCGAACATGCCCGCGCTGGTGGGGCGGACTTCGACGCTCGGACTCACCCAGGCGACGGAACCCTTTGTCGCCCTGTTGGTGGAGAAGGGCGTGGAGCGCGCGCTGGCCGAACACCGCGGCCTGGCCGCGGGCGTCAACACGCGCGACGGCCGCATCACCTGCGCGGCGGTGGCGAAGGCGCTCGGCTACGAGGCCTGAGCTCGCGGAAGATGCTATTAGGTTGGTAGGAAAAACCCGGCGTTGAGCCGGGTTGGAGTTTTCAGGCCGGGACGATCTCGACCGATTTCAATTCGACGCGGTCGATGGGCGTGCTCTTCTCGCCGCCGCTGCCGTGTTGGGTGGGGACGGTCGCGATTTGCTCGAGGACGTCGTCGCCGGCGACGAGTTCGCCAAAGGCGGTGTATTGGCGGTCAAGGAAGCGCGCGTCGCCGTGGCAGATGAAAAATTGCGAACCGGCGGAGTCGGGGTGCGAGGAGCGCGCCATCGAGATAACGCCGCGCACGTGCGGCTTGGCGTTAAACTCGGCCTTGATCTTGTAGCCGGGGCCGCCGGTGCCGGGCATGCCGGTCTCGCCGTCCTTGGTGTTGGGGCAGCCGCCTTGGATCATGAACCCTTTGATGATCCGGTGGAAGGCGGTGCCGTTGTAGAAGCCCTCGCGGGCGAGCTTCTTGAAATTCTCCACGGTCTTCGGCGCGACGTCGGGCCAGAAAGCGATGGTGAGGTCGCCGTAGGAGGTCTTGAGGATGGCTTGTTCGGAGGATGCGTTGCTCATGGAACGGCCAGCGAACCGCCCTGCTGACCCCGTCGCAAGAAGGAAAACCGCCGCCCCCGGCCGTCAGCTGTAGGCCTTGTCGATCAACTCGCAGAAGTGGTGGATCAGGAACAAGTGCGCCTCCTGGCAGGCCGCGCCGCTCTCGCTGGGCATGATCAGGTCGCAGGTGGCGAGGCCTTTGGCCTTCCCGCCGCCGCGGCCGAGAAAGGCGATGCTCTGCAGGCCGAGAGTGCTGGCTTCCTGCAGGGCGGCGACGATGTTGCCGGAGTTGCCGCTGGAGGTGAGCGCCACGATCAGGTCGCCCGGTCGCGCCAGGCCCGCGATCTGGCGGGCAAAAACCTGCTCGTAGCCGAAGTCGTTGCCAATGCAGGTCACGAGCGAGCCGTCGGACGAGAGCGCGATCGCCGGCAGCGAGGCGCGGTTCTTCTGGTAGCGGCCGACGAGCTCGGTGGCGAAATGCGCCGCCTCGGCCGCGCTCCCGCCGTTGCCACAGATCAGGAGCTTCTTGTCGTGCCGCAGCGTGTCGAGGATCAGGCGGGCGGCCTCGTCGATGGCGGGCCGGATGCCGGCGAGGGCTTGCAGCGTGCGAACCGACTCGGCGAGGGAGGCTTCGAAAGTCATGGGGAAGTTATGGGAAATGGGGGCCGGCCGGCGCGAGCCTTTTGCGGCGGGCGCGCCGTGATTTTCTCCTCGCTACCCCCGGCCGCGTTCCCGCTACTGACAGGCCATGCGCCTGCGCCAGCTCACGCTCCAAGATTTCCGCAACGTGGCGTTGGCGAAGCTGGATCTGCGCGGCCGGCAGACCTTTTTGCTCGGGCCCAACGGCCAGGGGAAAACGAATTTACTGGAGGCGGCCGGCTTCATCACCGCCCTGCGATCCTTTCGCTCGACGGACGGGCGCGTGCTCATTGCCCGGGAGCAGCGGGAAGCCGCGCTGGCCTGCACGGTCGAGCATGAGCAGCTGGGGGAAACCCGCCTGACGATCCGCCTGAAACCGGAGGGCCGCGAGCTCTGGTGTGATGAAACCAAGGTGACGCGGCTGGCCGATCATCTCGGCAAATTTCCCACGGTGGTCTTCTCCTCGCAGGACATGAACCTGGTCCGCGGCGCGCCCACCGGTCGCCGGCGCTGGCTCGACCTTACGCTGTCGGCCATGGATGCGGGTTACCTGCGCACGCTGCAGACCTATCACCGCGCCTTGGCGGAGCGGAACAGCTTGCTCAAGGCGGCGGCCTCGGACGCGGAATTGGAGGCCTTTGAGCAGACCATGGCGCCGGCGGCGGCGGACTTGGTCAGCCGGCGGCGCGCGGGTTTGCGCGAACTCGGCGGGCGGATGGAAGCGCTCTACGCGCGCCTGGCGGAAGACGCGGAGCCGGTGGCGCTGCGGTATGCGCCGAGCTTTGACGCCACGACCGCGCCCGTGTGGGTGGAGCGCTGGCGGGAGGGCCGCGGTCGCGACCGGCAGTTCCGCAGCACGCTCAACGGGCCGCACCGCGATGATTTTGCCTTCTTGCACCGTCAGCTCGCGGCGGGCGATTTTGCGTCGGAGGGGCAGCAGCGCTCGCTCGTGCTGGCGCTGCGCGTGGCCCAGGCGGAGTGGTTCCAAGCCTGCTCCGGCGTGCGCCCGGTGTTGCTCGCGGATGATGTCTTGGGCGAACTTGATCCGGCCCGGCGCCGGCGGTTTTGGGCGGCGGTGGATCCGGAGTCGCAGGTCATTGCGACGGGCACGGAGCCGCCCGCGGCGGACCTGGGCGAATGGCAGGTGTTCGCCGTGGCCGCGGGGGCGTTTGCGGAGGAGGCGACGGCATGAACTGGGAAATGTGGCAATGGGCCTTGGCGGCTTGCGGCGCGTTCGCGATCGGCGTGGCCAAGACCGGCATCGGCGGTCTCGGCATGCTGGCCGTCGTCATTTTTGCGAATCTGATGCCGGCCAAGGCGTCGGCGGGTTTCGTGCTGCCGATGTTGGTGATGGCGGACGTGGTGGCGGTGCTGTCCTATCGGCGGCATGCACAATGGAAACTGCTGTGGCGGTTGTTTCCGTGGACCGCGCTCGGGGTGTTCCTGGGCTTCCTTGCCATGGGGCGGATCGACAATGCCCAGGCCGGCCTGCTAATCGGCGTTATCGTCCTTGCCTTGGTGGTGCTCCATTTGGTGCGTCGCAAACGGCAGAAAAGTGACGAGCCGGAGCATGCCCGGTGGTTTGCGCCGACGATTGGCGTGCTGGCGGGCTTCACCACCCTCGTGGCGAATGCCGCGGGGCCGCTGATGGCGATTTACCTGCTCGCGATGCGGCTGCCAAAGATGGAATACATGGGCACGGGCGCGTGGTATTTCCTGCTGATGAACCTGTTCAAGGTGCCGTTCATGATGAACCTCGGGTTGGTCGACGCCGCGAGTTTTCAGGGCAACCTGCTGTTGCTCCCGGCGGTGCTGGCGGGCACTGTCATCGGCCGGATCGTGTTGAAAAAGATCGACCAGAAACTTTTCGAGACCTTCGCGCTCTGGCTGTCGATCGCGGCGGGCCTGCACTTGCTTTACCGATCATGGGGCGGATGAACGTCAGGCAAATGTGGAAGGCCAAGCTCGAGGGCCGCGCCGTGCCGGGTGCCGCCGCTGCACCGGTCGTGTCAGGGGCGCGGCCGCCATTTCGCGGCCAGGTGCTGGGCGTGGACCCCAGCTTGCGCGGCACGGGCCTGGCGCTGGTGGAGTTTGCGCC
>JBMSWZ010000051.1:0-7633 GCA_049425105.1 Cephaloticoccus sp. | reverse complement strand
CCCACCTCGGCCGGCCCAACGGCCAGGTCGTCGCGAAATACTCGCTCAAGCCCGTGGCCGCGGAATTGGAGAAGCTTCTCGGCCGGCCCGTGACCTTCCTGTCCGACTGCGTCGGCCCCGAAGTCGAGGCCGCCTGCGCCCGGCTTGCGCCCGGCACCGTGGTGCTGCTGGAGAACCTCCGCTTCCATATCGAGGAAGAGGGCAAGGCGAAGAACGAGGACGGCACGTCGACCAAGGCCGACAAGAGCGCCGTTGCGGCCTTCCGCGCCAGCCTGTCGAAGCTGGGCGACGTTTTCGTGAACGACGCCTTCGGCACCGCCCACCGCGCGCACTCGTCGATGGTCGGCGTGGCGCTGCCCGACAAGGCCGCGGGCTTCCTGATGGAGGCCGAGCTCAAGGCGTTCGGCAAAGTCCTCGATCACCCGGATCGTCCGCTGCTCGCCATCCTCGGCGGCGCCAAGATCGCCGACAAGATTCCCCTCATCACCAACCTGCTCGACAAGGCCGACAAGCTGATCATTGGCGGTGGCATGGCGTATTCGTTCAAGAAGCAGATCGGCGGCATGGCCATCGGCGACAGCCTCTTCGACGCCGAGGGTGCGAAGATCGTCGCCGACCTCGCGGCCAAGGCCAAGGCGCGCAATGTCGAGTTGATCTTCCCGGTCGACTACGTCTGCGCCGATGCGTTCTCGCCCGACGCCAACACTCAGCCCGCGGATGACGTCTCGGGCATCCCCGCCGGCTGGCAGGGGCTCGATGCCGGACCCAAGTCCATCGCGCTTTACCGCAAGGCCATTCTTTCGGCCCGCACCATCATCTGGAACGGCCCCGCGGGCGTCTTCGAGTTTGAAAAATTCGCCGGCGCGACCAAGGCCATGGCGGCGGCCGTCGCCGAGGCGACTGCTTCCGGTGCGACGACCGTCGTGGGTGGTGGTGACACCGCCACCGCGGCCAAGAAATTCGGCGTGGCGTCCAAGGTCACGCATTGCTCCACCGGTGGCGGCGCCAGCCTCGAGTTTCTCGAGGGCAAGGCCCTGCCGGGCGTGGTTTTTCTCGAAAGTTGAGCCCCGGCCTCGCCATCCGTCGCCGCAGTGCTTAACTGGCTCCATTCAACATGATCTTACGCAAGAAATTCATCGCCGGTAACTGGAAGATGAACAAGACGCCCGCCGATGCGGCGGACTTGGTCTCCGAAATCGTCACCGCCATTGGCCGCCAGACGGACGTCGACGTCCTCGTCTGCCCGCCTTTTACCGCGCTCGATAGCGTCAGCCGCCAGTTGGAGGGTTCAAACCTCAAGCTTGGTGCGCAAAACATGCATTTTGAGCTGAGCGGAGCCTTCACGGGCGAAGTCTCCGCCCCGATGCTGCGCGGCCTGTTCGTCACGCACGTCATCCTCGGCCACAGCGAGCGCCGCGCGCTCTTCGGCGAGACCGACGCGATGATCAACCAGAAGGTCCTCACCGCGATCAAGAACCAGCTGCGTCCGATTCTCTGTGTCGGCGAGACCCTCGCCGAGCGCGAAGCCGGCGACACACTCAAGGTCGTGCAGACCCAGCTTGAGGCCGGCCTCGAGGGCGTGGGCAAGGATCAGGCTCCCAGCGTTATCATCGCCTACGAGCCAGTCTGGGCCATCGGCACCGGCAAGGTGGCGACGTCCGACCAAGCGCAGGAAGTGCACGCCTTTATCCGCGGCCTCCTCACCAAGCTCCACGGCGAGACCGCCGCGCAAAAGGTCCGCATCCTCTACGGCGGCTCGATGAAGCCTTCCAATGCGCCTGAGCTCTTGGCCCAGAAGGACATCGACGGCGGCCTCATCGGCGGCGCGAGCCTCGAAAGCCGCAGCTTCGTCGAGCTCGTCAAAGCCGCGTCCGAGGCGAAGTAGCTCCCCGGGTCACTTGCCGCGAGTGCAGAGCTCGCGGACGAGGGCGATCAAGAACGACGTATCCCCGGGCAGCGCTTGCAAGGCGGCGACGGCCTTATCCGTTTGCGCGGCGGCGAGGCGGCGGGCGGTTTCAATGCCGTGCAGTTTCACGTAGGTGGTCTTGTCCGCCTTGGCGTCCTTGCCGGCGGTCTTGCCGAGCGTCGCTGTGTCGGCGGTGGCGTCGAGCACGTCGTCCACGATCTGAAACGCGAGGCCGAGATGCCGGCCGCCGAGGCGCAGGGAACTCAGGTCGTCTTCGTTGGCGCCGCCCGCGAGGCCGCCCATGACGAGCGCGGCTTCGAGCATCGCAGCAGTTTTGTTGAGGTGGATGAATTCGAGTTCTTCGGCGCTCGCGTTGGCCTTCTTCTCGGCCTGAAGGTCGGCCATCTGGCCGCCGATCAGGCGATGACTGCCGGCGGCTTCCGCCAGCTCCCGGCACAGGGCATGGGCGAGGGCAGGCTGGCCGGCGTAGGCGCGCGTAAGCAGCACAAAGGCGTGGGTCAGGAGGGCATCGCCGGCTAGCAGCGCCGTGGCCTCGTCGAAGGCCTTGTGGGTGGTCGCGCGGCCGCGGCGCAAGTCATCGTCGTCCATGCACGGCAGGTCGTCGTGAACGAGCGAGTAGGTGTGGACGCATTCCAAGGCGACGGCCGCAGGTAGTGCGTCCGCGCGCCCGGCGGGCAGGGCATCAGCCTGACCGGCCGGGGAGGCATCCGCTTGGGTGCGGCCAAACAGTTCGGCCGCCGCGAGAACCAGGACCGGCCGCAGCCGCTTCCCGCCGCCTTGCCCGGCGTAGCGCATGGCCTCGTGCAGCCGCGCCGGCCGGTCCCCGGCACGCGGAAGATGCGCATCGAGACCGATTTCCACGCGGGCCACGTAGCCCGCCAGCTGCTCGGCGAAGGTCATGGTCCGCCAGCAGGGCGAAAAACGCTCCCGGGCGCAACCCGCGAGTCACCCTCCGCCACGCCCCGCGCAGATGCATTCACTTCCTCGCCGGTTACCCTGCACCCCCCCACGCAACGGCGGCGCCGCCGAAAGTAACGTATTACGTTACTTGGTGGTTGGGCTGGTTGCTTGGGGGATGGGGGGAGTCGGGCGGCAGGGGAGCGGGGGAGTGGGTGAGAAACGCACTCGCCAATGCCGCCGCCAGCTTGCATAAAACCCCCGATCGTTATGCCCACCTACGACTACGTTTGCACGAAATGCGGCCACGAGCTGGAGGTATTCCAGTCGATGAAGGACGAGCCGTTGAAAAAATGCCCGAAATGCAAGAAGCAGGGCCTGAAGCGCCTCCTTGGCGGCGGCGCCGGCCTGATCTTCAAGGGCAGCGGATTTTACATCACCGACTACAAGAAAAAGTCCGGTTCCCCGGAGGGCGGCAAGTCCTCGGAGGGCGCCAAGTCCGAAACCAAGGCCGCGGCCAAGTAACCCTGACTCCCCATGAGCTCCAAATTCGACCGTTCGCAATATGAACCCAGCCTGATCGAGATCACCCTCGGCGCCCTGCTCAGCGTGCTGCTCGGCGCGGTATTGTCGGCGGCGTGGCTCGTCATGAAGCCCGTCGAAACCGTGCGCGAACTCCCAGAGGAGCCGGTGCCCGGCAAGGTTTACCACGTCGAGGGTCGCGCCGGCACGTCGCGCGAGTGGATGAGCAAACTCCAGCAGTTCACCGCCGGCCGCAGCATCACGCTCGATGAAGGCGACCTGAACACCGCCTACCGCACCAAGGCCGCGGAGGCCGAAAAGGCGGCGAAGGACGAAGAGAAGCCCGCCCCGGGCATGTTGACCCCGGGCCAGTTGAATTTCCGCATCCACGACAGTGTGCTCCAGATCGGCGCGCCGGTCGACGTCAGTCTTGCCGGACTGATCAAGACCAAGGTGCAGGTCGTCGCCCAGGGCGGCTTCAAGCGCCGCGGCGACACGCTCGTTTATGCGCCGGACAAATTTTACGTCGGCTCGCTCCGCGTCGAGAAGCTTCCCGTGATCGGCGGCATGGTCATGGACCGGTTGCTGGCCGCGATGAACGTGTCGGAAGATCTCGCCGGCGCCTGGGGCCAGCTGGGTGACGTGAAGCTCGAGGGCGCGCAGCTGCAGTTGATCATGCCCTGAACCGTCGCGGCGGACCTGCGCTTGTGTCGGGCAAACTCAAAAACATTGGCGTAGTTTCCGGCCTGACCGTTGTCTCCCGCGTGCTCGGGCTGGTCCGTGACCAGCTGAGTGCGGCCGTGTTCGGCACCTCGGCGCTCAACTCGGCGTTCATCACGGCGTTCAGCCTGCCGAACCTGTTCCGCCGGTTTCTGGGCGAGGGGTCGCTGACCGCCGCTTTTATCCCGACCCTCCAGGAGGAACTGCACGAGAGCCGCGAGGCCGGGGCGTTTCGGTTGCTGAGCCAAGTCACGAGCTGGCTGGCGGTGGTCACGGGCGGACTCGTGGCAATCGGGATGATTCTGTTCAGCCAGTCGCGCCTGCTCCCGGGCCATGACGACAAGTGGTATGTCGCGGCCGACCTGACGGTGGTGCTGTTTCCCTATCTCGCTTTCGTGTGCCTCGCCGCGGCCTTCAGCGCTACGCTGAACGTCCTCCAGCGCTTCGTGGAACCGGCGTTGTCGCCGATCTGGCTCAACCTGACCATGATCGTGTCGCTCGGCGGCGCGGGCCTGCACTGGGCCGAGACCGATGCCGGACGCATGCAGTGGCTCTGTGCCGGTGTGCTGGCGGGCGGTTTTCTCCAGATGGCCGTGCCCGCCGCGGTATTGGTGCGCCTGGGGTGGCGGCCGCGTCCCGACCTGACGCTCTCGCCGCGCGTGCGTGAGATCGCCTTGCTGATGGCGCCGGGGCTCTTCGGCACGGCGATCTACCAGATCAACATCTACGTGTCCCGCCTGCTGGCGTTCTCGATCGACGACTCCGCGGCCTCGGTGCTGTTTTATGCGAATCGCCTGACGGAGCTGCCGATCGGCGTGTTTGCCATCGCCGTGGCCACGGTGGTTTACCCGCTGCTCGCGCGTCACGCCGCGGAGCGCAATTTCGCCGCAATGGCCGATGACTACCGCAAAGGCCTGCGGTTGATCCTGCTGATCAATGTGCCCGCGGCCGCCGGACTGGCCATGTTGGCCGAGCCGATGATTCGTGTGCTGTTTCAACGCGGCGCCTTTACCGCGGACGACACGTCGATTATGGCCCCGCTGTTGGCGCTGTTTGCCGTGGGCATGCCGTTTTTCTCCATCACCAGCCTGAGCACCCGAGCGTTTTACGCGCTGAAGGACACGGCGACGCCCGTGAAGATCGCGGGCGTGAGTTTTGTGATCAACCTGGGCCTGAGCCTGCTGTTGATGGGGCCGCTTGGGGCCCCGGGCCTCGTGATGGCGAGCACCGCTGGCATCGTGGTCCAGACAGCGTTGCTGCAGCGCCTCCTCACCCGGCGCCGGCCGGACCTCGCATTTGCCCCGCTGTGGGGCGGGGTGGGCAAGATTCTGCTGGCAGTGCTGGGAATGGGGCTGGTGGTCGGAGGCGGCTGGTGGCTGCTCCAAGGCCATGCGACTGGCTTGACCCGCGATGGGTTGGCCTTGGTGGCGTTGATCCCGCTGGGCGTGGCCGTCTACGGTGTCGGCCTGTGGATTTTGAAAATTGAAGGCCGGGAGGAACTCGCCGCGCTGTGGCGGCGATTCCGGGGGAAGCGCGCATGAAGCGGTTCCTGCCTGACTGGTTTCTCACTGGCATGGGCCTCGCGCTGGTGCTTGCGTGGATCTTTCCCGGCCCGGGCGCAGCCGGCGGGTGGCTGTATCCGGAAGTCACGGTCAAGGCCGGCGTGGCGTTGATTTTCCTCCTGCACGGCCTGCTGCTCTCGTTTGCGGCGCTGCGCGCCGGCACGATGCGCTGGCCGGTGCACCTCGTCCTGCAAGGCTGCACTTTTCTGTTCTTCCCCGTCGTGGGCCTGCTGCTTTGGCCGCTGCTGCGCGGCGTGCTGCCACCCGGGCTGCAGCTGGGCGTGTTTTTCCTCTGTGCGCTGCCTTCCACGGTTTCGTCCTCCGTGGCGATGACGGCGGCGGCGCGCGGCAATGTCGCCGTGGCGGTCTTCAACGCCACGCTCTCCAGCGTGATCGGCGTCGTGCTCACCCCTCTGTGGGTGAGTGTGGTGGCGGCGACGACCGGGCAATCGTTGCCGCTGGGCGACGTGATTCTCGACTTGGTGTGCTGGATGATCCTGCCGCTGGCGGCCGGGCAGCTGCTGCGGCCGTGGCTGGGCGCTTGGGCGCAACGCCACAAGCCCAAGGTCAACCTCGTGGACCGGCTGGTGATCCTGCTGTTGGTCTACACTTCGTTTTGCGAATCGGTGCGGCAGCGGGTGTGGGCGGGGCAGTCGGGCCTTGCGCTGCTGCTGGTGGCGGTGCTGGCGCTGGTGCTGTTCGTCGCGGCGTGGCGCGTGATGCGGTGGACCTGCCGGCGCGCGGGTTTTGCCGTGGAGGACGAAATCGCCGCGGTGTTCTGCGGGTCGAAGAAGACGCTCGCGGCGGGGGTGCCGATGGCGCAGCTGATCTTTGGGGCGAATCCCGCGCTGGGCCTGATCCTGGTGCCGATCATGATCTACCACCCATTGCAGCTGGTGATCTGCAGCGTGCTGGCCGGGCGATGGGCGCGGCGGCCCGCCGCCTGAGGAAGTGGGAGCGCGGTTTGCGAAAGCGCGGACCGCCGTTCCCTTCGGCTCCATGTCGCACCTGTTCGATTCCCTCACGTTGAAGTCCGTGACCCTGCGCAACCGCATCGGCGTCTCACCGATGTGCCAGTATTCGTCGACGGACGGCCGGGCGGACGACTGGCACCTCGTGCACCTCGGCAGCCGGGCCGTGGGCGGTGCGGGCCTGGTGATTGCCGAGGCGACGGCGGTGTCTCCGGCCGGACGCATTTCCCTGGGCGACGCCGGCCTGTGGGAGGACGAACAGGTCGAGCCGCTCGCGCGAATCAATCGCTTCATCAAGGCGCAGGGGGCGGTGGCGGGGGTGCAGCTGGCGCATGCCGGCCGCAAGGCCAGCAACGCTTTGCCGTGGACCGGGGGCGGCCATCTCGCCAACGAAGCTGGTGGCTGGCCCACGATCGCGCCGTCGGCCATCGCGTTTGGTGATGGCTTGGATAAAGTGCCGCGGGCGATGTCGGTTGACGACATCAAGCGCGTGCAGGGCGAGTTCGCCGCGGCGGCCGTGCGGTCATTGGCGGCCGGCTACGAGTGGATGGAGATTCACGCTGCGCACGGCTATCTGGCCCATGAGTTCCTTTCCCCGCTGGGCAACCAACGCACCGACGAATACGGCGGCAGTTTTGAGAACCGGATCCGGTTCTTGGTCGAAACGACGCGGGCCGTGCGCGCCGTGTGGCCGGATCGCCTGCCGTTGACGGTGCGGATCTCCGGCACGGACTGGGTGGAGGGCGCGTGGGACGTGGAGCAATCGGTGGAGCTGGCCCGCCGCCTGAAGACCGAGGGGGTGGACCTGATTGATTGCAGTTCCGGCGGTATCGTGCCGGGCGTGAAGATTCCGGTGGGCCCGGGCTATCAGGTGGCGATCGCCGAGCGGATTCGCCGCGAGTCGGGGGTGGCCACGGCGGCGGTCGGGTTAATCACGGAGCCCAAGCAGGCCGACGCGGTGATTCGCGAGGGCCGGGCCGACCTGGTGCTGCTGGCGCGGGAGTTTTTGCGCGACGCCTACTGGCCGGTGCACG
>JBMSWZ010000050.1:0-7650 GCA_049425105.1 Cephaloticoccus sp. | reverse complement strand
CGGAGGTGCGTTTTCAAGCGGGTGAGAAAGTGGGCGAAGTCCGGGCGCGCGGCGGGGCACCACGCGATCTCCGCAAGGGCGCAGACGCGCGGGAAGGCCATGAACTCGAGGCGCGTCGGCGTGGCGATGTATTCCGTCCAGAGCTGCCCCTGCACCCCGATGATGTGCTTGGCTTGCTTGGCGGTAAGCTCGGCGGGGATTGGCTCGTAGCCATGGACCTTGGCCAGCGGTGAATTGCCACCGATGCCGAGCGGCTCGGTGCCCCAGTCCTCGGCTTGGTAGTGATCGAAATAGACGAAAGGATTCGGGCACATGATCGCGTCGTTGCCGTGTCGGGCCGACGCGATCGCGCCCTCGAGGCCGCGCCACGACATGACCGTGGCGGTTTTCGCCAGACCGCCTTCGAGGATCTCGTCCCAGCCGACGAGCTTGCGGTTGAGTTTCTGCAAGATTGTCTCGGCCTGGCGGATAAACCAGCTCTGCAGCTCGTGCTCGTCCTTGAGGCCGAGGGCCTTGAGGTGTGCCTGGGTGGCGGGATCCTGCTCCCACTGCGGCTTGACTGCCTCGTCCCCACCGATGTGGACGTAGGCAAAGGGAAACAGCGCGACGACCTCGGTCAGCACGTGCTCGAGAAACGCGAAGGTTTCGGGCTTCGTGTTGAACAGCGTCTCGTGAATGCCCCAGTTGCAGCTCACCGGTTTGGCTTCGGCGAGGAGACCAAACTCCGGATACGCGGCGATGGCCGCCTGGGCGTGGCCGGGCATCTCGATCTCGGGCAGGATGCTGACGTGGCGGGCGGCGGCATAGGCGACAAGCTCGCGCACCTCATCCTGGGTGTAGAAGCCTTCGATGGGCTTGTTGTCGTTTCCGAGATTATTGGCTCCGTGGCCGCGTGGCGATCCGCGGCGCTTGCCGCCGACACCCGTGAGCTTGGGGTAGCGCTTGATCTCGATCCGCCAGCCCTGGTCGTCGACCAGATGCCAGTGGAAGACATTGATTTTGTGCTGCGCGAGAACGTCGATGAACTTCTTTAGCGCCGCGATCGGTTGGAAGAAGCGGGAGCTGTCAATCATCACGCCGCGCCAGCGGAAACGCGGCGCGTCCGCGATATCGGCACACGGGACCGTCCATTTCAGGTCGGGGCGCGGCTGCCCGTCGAACACGGCTGGCGGGAAAAGTTGAAGCAAGGTCTGCACCCCGTAGAACGCCCCGGCTGGCGTAGCGGCGCTGAGCAGGATTTCCTGGGGCGCCACGAGCAGTTGGTAGCCGTCGGCGGGCAGGGACGAGAGCTGGTTGAACTTGATGCGGGTGTCGCCGCTCCGCCCATTAACGGAAAAATCCCAGCCGGTGCAGGTGGTGAGCCGATCGGCCAGAAATTGTGCGCTCGGGAGCAGGGCGTCGGGCGCGTGGATTACGACGTCGGCGTTGAGCACAAAGTCCGGATGATCGAGGCGGTCGGCGCGAACCGGCTGAGGAACGAGGGGAAGCTGGGGCAGGAGGGGCATAGGACGAGTCGATGCAGGCAGGGGCGAGGGCCGTTTTCGAGTCCGAATGAAGTGAAATCGTTCACCCCGACCGGATTATTCAGTCATCAGGCGGGTGAGGATTTGACGCTGCCGACCCGACTCGATCAAGGTGTGCGTCACCCCATGCGCCCCGTTGTTCAAATCTCGCTCGACCTCACCGACATTGACGAGGCATTGGCGACGGCGGAACTCGCCCGCCGCGCCGGGGTGGACTGGCTTGAAGCGGGCACGCCCCTCATTCTTGCCGAAGGGCTGCACGGCGTCCGCGCCCTGCGCGAGCGGTTCCCCGACGTGCCGATCGTCGCGGACCTCAAGACGATGGACGGCGGCTACCTTGAGGCCGAGATGATGGCCAAGGCCGGCGCCACGCACGTGGTGGTCATGGCCAGGGCGCACGAAGAGACGTTGAAATGTGTCGTGCAGGCCGGGCGCGACCACGGGGTGAAGGTTATGGGCGACAACCTTGGCTGCCCCGACATGGTGGCCGGCGCGAAACTGCTGGAGGACGCGGGCTGCGATTTTGTGATCCACCACATCGGCTACGACGAGCGCCGCGGCATCGCGGCGGCGGGCCACCGCATGCCGAGTCCGCTGGACCAGCTGCGCGAGGTCGTCGCGGCCGTGAGCGTGCCGGTGCAGGCCGTCGGCGGCCTCACCCTCGACCAGGCCGTGCGCACGCCGGAATACGGCGCCCCCCTGGTGGTCATCGGCGCGCCGCTGGCGGTGGATGCGGACGCGTTCCGCACGGCGGACGGCAACCTTGAGGGCACCCTGCGCCTGATCTGCGAACGCGTGCACGGCTACGGCGATGTGGCCGTGAAGGCGCGAACATAAGGATTTTTACAGGAGTAAACGGAGTGAACCATGAATTTCCTATGTGCCTTCCTGAATTTCTCCTCTGTTTCCTCCGTTAACTCCTGTAAAAACCAAGTTCCTATTTCCTTATGAAGTTTCCCGCCGTCGTTAATTTTGCTCCTGAAGCTGGCAGCGTTGAGCTGCGCGAGGTATCCCGGCCGGAGCCGGGGGACCAGGATGTGATCCTGGCGGTGGAGGCAGTGGGCGTGTGCGGGAGCGACCTGCACCAATGGCACAGCACGCACAGCTGGCCGGTGAATTACCCGGTGGTGCTCGGCCATGAGTTTGGCGGTGCCATCGCGGCGGTCGGCCGCGAGGTCAAGGGCTGGAGCGAAGGCGACCGCGCCGTGAGTGAGACGGCCGCGGTGATCAATCCGGACAGCCCGCTCACTCGCGCCGGGCTCTACAATTTGGATCCCAACCGCAAGGGCTTCGGCTACGGCGTCAACGGCGCGATGACGCGCTTCGTGCGCGTGCCCGCTCGCTGCCTCCACCACGTGCCGGCCAAACTCGCGATGGAGGAGGCCGCGCTGACCGAGCCGTGCTGCGTCGCCTACAACGCCGTAATCAACAACGCCTCGATCAAGCCCGGCGACCGCGTGCTGGTGCTTGGCCCTGGCCCGATCGGGATCCTCTGTGCCGCGATGGCGCGGCTGGCGGGCGCCGAGGTGGCGTTGGTTGGTCTGGAGCGCGACCGCGTGCGTCTCGAAATTGCCGCCCAGGCCTACGGCTGCGAGATCATCATCGGCGACGCCACCGCCTGGGCAAGGGAGCGCGACGGCCTCGGTGCCGACGGCATCATCGACGCGGCCGGCGCCTCGGTGGCGCTGAAGATCGCGTTGGAACTCGTGCGGCCCAACGGCTGGATCAGCAAGGTGGGTTGGGGTCCGCAGCCACTGAACTTTTCCCTTGATCCGCTGGTGCAGAAGAACATCCGCCTGCAGGGCAGCTTCAGTCACAACTGGCCGGTGTGGGAGCGCGTCCTCGCGTTGCTGGCGTCGGGCCAACTCGACGTTAAGGCCGTCACCGGCGGCGTCTGGGGCTTGGAGCACTGGCACGAGGCTTTCGAGAAGATGCATTCGGGCGCGATCGTGAAGGCCGTGCTCAAGCCGGTCTGACGCCATGGCGGAACATCTCGCCACGATTGACTGGGAGCGGCGTGAGCCGGATTTCCTGCGCGGCCGCTACTCGCGCGAACACACCTGGAGCTTTGACGGCTGCGTGACCGTGCCCGCCTCGCCGTCGCCCGCGGTGGTGCCGCAGCCGTGGTCCAATCCCGCCAACGTCGACCCGGAGGAGGCCTTCGTGGCAGCGGTGTCGAGCTGTCACATGCTCACCTTTCTCTGGCTCGCCGCGAAGGCCGGCTATGTGGTGGACCGCTACCACGACGAGGCCGTGGGCGTGATGACGAAGAATGAGCGCGGCGTGCCCTGGTTGAGCACCGTGACCCTGCGGCCCAAAATTGTTTACAGCGGCGACCGGCAACCGGATGCCGCGGCCGAGGCCGACCTGCACCATCACGCGCACGAGCAGTGTTTCATCGCGCAATCCATCCGCACCGAGGTGAAGGTGGAGTCGCCGACAACCGCTTGATCCCTTTATGCGACTGAAAGACAAAGTCATCATCGTCACCGGCAGCACGAACGGCATCGGCCGCGCCATCGCGGAGCACTGCGTGGCCGAGGGCGCGCGCGTGCTCATCCACGGCATCGAGCGCGAGGAAGGGGAGGCGCTGGTCAAGAAGTTGGGCGCGTCGGCGGCCCTGCACATCGACGACCTGCTGGATCCGGCCGCACCGCAACGCATCGTGGCCGCCGCGCTCAAGGCCTTTGGCAAGATCGACGGCCTGGTGAACAACGCCGCGATCGTGCCCCGGCACACGCTCGAGACCATCACGCTCGAAAACTATGAGCGCACGATGACGATCAACCTGCGCGCGCCGCTGTTTCTCATCCAGGCGGCGTTCCCGCAGCTCAAGGCCAACCAAGGCAGCGTGCTGAACATCGGCTCGATCAACGCGCTGAGCGGCGAGGCGACCTTCATCGACTACAGCACGTCGAAGGGCGGCTTGCAGACGCTCACCCGCAACCTGGCTAACGCTCATGGCACCGATCGCGTGCGCTTCACTTTGTTCAATGTCGGCTGGGTGCTGACGCCACGCGAGCAGACCGCGCAGGTGGCGCAGGGGCTGCCTGAGGACTGGGCCGATCATGTGGCGCCGTTGTATGCGCCGTCCGGCAAGCTGATCATGCCCGAGGCGATTGGCGCCGCGGCGGTCTTCTGGCTCGGCGACGAATCGCGACCCATCACGGGTTCGGTGATCGAGCTCGAGCAATTCTCCGTCTACGCCCGCAACCCGGTAAAGACGAATGACTGAGTCTGGAACGCTACTGGACGCTAATTCGCGCTAATATCCGGAAAGTCTTACTCACAGATGGACCCTGTTCACACGCATTGGAAAAAATCCGAATTAGTGCCGATTTGCGTTCATCAATGTTCCAAGCAGCTCGAACTGCTTTCGTTTCCTTTCGTGGTTAATCCGATCTGAATTCCATGCCCCAACTCGCTGCCTTCCCCAAAGCTTTCATGCATCAGCTCTGCAAGGATGGCTCAATGACGCTCCAGCAGTGGGTCGACCTCGCTGCGCCGCTGGGCGTGGCCGGGCTGGAATACTACAGCGGCATGCTGGAGCTGGCCGACCCGACGCGGTGGGCGAAGGCGCGCCACCAGGTCGAGGCCGCCGGCATGGTGATTCCGATGCTTTGCTGCTCCCCGGATTTTTCCCAACCCGAGCCGGAATTGCGCCGGCAGGAGATCGAAAAGGAGAAGACGTGGATTCGCATGTCCGCCGAACTGGGCGCGAGCTATTGCCGGGTGTTGTCCGGCCAGCGACGCCCGGAGCTGACGACCGCGCAGGGGCTCGACATCGTGGTCGCCAACATTGAGGCCTGCCTGCCCGAGGCGGAAAAGTGCGGCGTCACGCTCATCCTGGAGAATCATTACAAGGACGACTTTTGGACCTACCCGGAGTTTGCGCAGAAGCTGGAGGTGTTTTGCGCCCTCGTGGACCGACTGCATCACCCGCACTTCGGGGTGAACTATGACCCGAGCAACGCCTTCTTGGCCGGCGACGACCCATTGGAATTGCTGGAACGCGTGAAGCATCGCGTCGTGACGATGCACGCCAGCGACCGGTATCTGCTGAGTGGCACGCTCGAGGACCTGCGCAACGAAGAGGGCGGCGCACTCGGCTACGCCAAGCGACTCGCCCACGGTGAAATCGGCAAGGGCCTCAACGACTATGACGCCATCTTCGGCACGCTGAGCGCGGTCGGTTTCGACGGCTGGATCAGCATCGAGGACGGCGTGGATGGCATGGACCAATTGGCCGCGAGCGTGCAGTTCCTGCGCGGCAAGATCGCGCAGCACTGGCCAAAGAAGTGAGCCCAAAGGTTGGTGGAACCGGAGATCGTGGAGGGCGCGGAGAAATCGAGCCTGTTGATTGATGAAATTTACAGGAGGAAACGGAGGTAACGGGGGGAGAAGGTGGAGCGGGTTGACCTCAACGCGCTTGAGTGATGCGGGAAGGGCGATGGGATTGGTTTGACGAACCAACGCGCCGAGGGCGGCGCGTCCCCATCGATGCAGGCGCGCCATTCAATGGAGCCGCGGCGCCCTCGCCGCGGTGGCTTGTAGGGCGGGATCTCCGAATCCCGCCGTGTCGTGCCAAAGGCGGGGATCCTCCGTCGCCGGGCCTAGGGAGGACGTCTCGGCGACCCCGCCCTGCAATCACACCTGCTGCAACGCGTAGAGGTCAGCCTCGGTCATTGTGAAACGCAGGTGGATCGTGCGGCCGGCGAGTTCGGACCAGGCGCGCTGCTTCGGCCAGGGCACGGGGTAGTGGGTGCTGTCGCCGAATAGTTTGGCGGCGTGACGACCGGAGAAACCTTCTACGGGCTGGTGATTCTCGTCGAGCGCCTCGACGCGAATGGTGCCGGCGCCGCTGGTGGCGAAGTTGAGACAGAGTGCGTTGCCGGCGGCGACGAAAGCCTTGGTGAGCACGCGCCCGCGCCGGGCACCGGCGCGGAGCCGGGCAAAGCCGTCACGCCGCAAGGTGTGCAGGCGCAGGTGGCAGGTCGGCGTCGCATAATGGTGGCAGCGGTAGATGCCCCAGGTGGCGCCGCCGTCGAGTTCGACGAGTCCGGCTGACACCATGTTGTTGCGTCCGACCCAGTCCGTGGGGTCGGGTCCGGGCTTGATGTAGGCTTGGGGAAAGTGCCGGTCGTAAACCGCGCCGCCTCGGCTGGTCATGAACACCGTGTCGGACACGTCGTTCTCGCGTTTCTCGAGCACGCCGAGCGCGCGGGCCTGGGCCGGCTCCATCCAGCGTCGCTTGGGCACAAAGCGGGAGGGCAGGGCGAGGTAGAGGTGCGGCGCGCCGGGGCAGGGGAAGGTGACGTTGGTGTAGAGCTCCTCTTCTGGTGCTTCGCCGAAATCCATGCGCTGCGCCGGGGTCCAGTTGCGGAAATCGGTGGAGGTCGTGCGGGCGATGGTGCGCTTGCCCTTGTAGAGGCCTTCGGTCCAGACGCGGAAATAGAGCACGTAACAGCCCTCGCTCTCGGACCAAAAGGGCACGTTCTGCGAGTCGAACACGCCGTCGCGGAACACCGGGCCGTCCTGCAGTTTGTGCCAATGGATGCCGTCGGCCGAGCCGAAGGCGAACAGGCCGCCCTTGTCCTCGCCGCCCACGGCCTTGAAACGCTCGGCGGCCGGCGTGGCGGGATTGCGGTCGAGAAACGGGGTGAAGTTGTGCGAGGTGCGTTCCTCCTTCGACGGGTCGACGTGGATAATGTTGGTGTCGTTGCGCTCGGCGTCGGGGATCAGGCCCAGCGCGGGGCGGGTCCAGCTGAGTCCGTCGGTGCTCTCGGCGTAGCAACTGGCGGAGCGTTTCTTCAGGTCGCCGTGGCCCCGGTAATACATGCGGTAACAGTCACCGTCGCGGAGGATCGTCGCGTAGAGGCTGTAAGGACCCTCCCACGGTTGATCGAAGGCGAACCGGTGCTCCGTTGGCACGGGATCCACCAGCTCATGGCTGACGTGGGACAGTTTCTCGATGAGGTAGCCGTCGAAGAACGGCTCGCGACGCGTGCCGGGGGTGAGCGGGGTCGGGGACATCGACAGTGAGCTTTGGATGGAATGCGGCCATGCCCACGCCAAAGGCCGGGGGGGGGGATTTTACAGGAGGTCGCCGCGGACGCGGAGAGGTGGG
>JBMSWZ010000049.1:0-7673 GCA_049425105.1 Cephaloticoccus sp. | reverse complement strand
GAACGCTGGCACCGGTTTCTCGCGCTTTACCGCAAGGAGATCTGGCAGCCGGCGTGCCTCGGCGACACGTCCCTGCGCGGCCGGTTTTACGCCTTCCTGCGGGTCTGCTCCATCACCTTCACGGTCTTTGGCGAGACCAAGGCGGCGAGTCGCGCCGCGGCCCTGAGCTTCAGTTCGCTGCTGGGTCTCGGCCCGCTCGTGGCCATCTCCATGCTGGCGGCGGGCATGGTTCTCGACAACAAGGACCCGGATCTGGCGGTGAACACGCTGAACCGGATGATCAAGTTCATCGCGCCGCAGGTGGAACAATACGAGAGCCAGACCAGTGACGAGCGCCGGCAGCGGCGCGAGCAATGGCTGAAAGAACACCCGGAACGAGCCGAGGCCGCGCGGACGGAACCGGCGCCGGAGACGCCGGATGTCGCCACCGCCATCGCCCCCAATCCCACCCTTGCCGGCGGCTTGACCAGCGCCGGCGGCGAAGGGCGCGCCGAGCGCAGCACGGCGCGTTCCACGGCGCAAATGGAGCGCATGCTGAACGGCTTCATCACCGGCTCCCGCTCCGGCACCGCCGGCGCCGTCGGCGCGCTGACCTTGGTGTTCATCGTTATCCTGCTGTTCAAAACCATCGAGGACGCCTTCAACGAAATTTGGGGCGTGCGCGAAGGCCGGTCATGGCTGATGCGAATCATCTATTATTGGACGATTCTCACGCTCGGCGCGGTGCTGTTCTTTGCCTCGGTGACTCTGCTCGGCGCCGGGGCGTTCATCAACGTCTTCATCGGCAAGCTGCCGTTCGGCAGCGAACTCATCGCCCTCACGCGCTGGCTGCTGCCGGTCGCGTCCGGCGTGCTCGTCGTCGTGATTCTCACGCTTTTCTACCGCTATATCCCCAATACCCACGTCTATTGGCGGGCCGCCTTCATCGGCGCGGTCATTGTCGCGCTCCTTCTGCTCGCCAACAACTTCCTTGCCTTGATCTACGTGCGTCGCGTCGTGATCACGCGCAGCCTTTACGGTTCGCTGGGCATCATGCCGATCCTGATGTTCGGCCTCTACATCTTCTGGCTCTACGTGCTCATCGGCGGCCAAATCAGTTATGCGGTGCAGAACGCCCGCTTCCGCAGCAGTCAGACCGCGTGGAGCACCCTCTCCCTCGCCAGCCGCGAACGACTCCTGCTGGCGGTGCTCCTCACCATCGGCCGGCGCTTCCAGGACTGCCTGCCCGCCGCAAGTGCGTCGCAGCTGAGCGACATGATGAAGGTGCCCACCCAGCTCATCAACGAGGGGCTGCAACGGCTGGTCGACATGAAGCTGCTCACCCCGGTCCCGACTTCCGACGCCGACCCCGTGAACGACTTCCTCTACCAGCCCTCCCGTCCGTTGAGCCGGATCACGTTGTCGGATTTCCGCCGGCGGTTCGAAACCTTCGGCGAGGAGGCCGCCAGTGACAGCATCAACGGCCTCGATCCCATTCTCCAGCGCTACACGGACGCCGTGCGGGAAAACCGCGACGCCGCCTTTTTCGACACCCCGCTGGACCGCCTTTTCGCCGAGCACAGCTTCGAAGTCTCCCGGCCGCCGTTCAGCTTCGGCGAGCACCGTCCGGCGTGATCCTGACCGGGCGGGTCGGCGCCCAAATAACCCTTGCCTACGGCAGCGCCGCACCTAGCTTCGCCGGTTTATCCCCATGTTTACCTGGATTCAGCGCTATTTTCAGAGGCATTTCGGCATCATCATCGTCTTGATTCTCCTCGCCATGGCCGTGCCGTTGGTCGTGGTCTTCACGCCGTCGTCCGGCATCGGCCAGGGTGAACGCCAACTCGCCACCCGCGAGGTCTTTGGCTACAATCTCGGCTCGCCCGAGGACCAGGCCCGGCTGATGGGCGATGCCAGCCTCAGCGCCCTTCTCCAACTCGGCTACGCCGGCATCAACGGCGAACAACTCCAGCAATACGCCCTGCAGCGCGCCGCCGCGCTGCATCTGGCCGACGAATTGCACGTCCCCGCCAGCACCAAGGATGAAGTCGCGGCCTACATCAAGGGCCTGGCCGCCTTCGCCACGCCCGAAGGCACCTTTGACGCCCAGCGTTACGCCGCTTTCCGCGACTCCCTCAAGGCCGGCGCCCGCATCACCGAGGCCGACGTCAGCCGGGTGATCGCCGCCGACGTGCGCGCCGACAAGGTGCGCGACCTCCTCGCCGGTCCCGGTTATGTGACCGAAGCCGACGTGGCCAACCAGTTGCGCCGAGCCGAGACGCGCTGGACGCTGGGCCTGGCCACCGTTGATTACGCGGCGTTCAAGCCCGCCGTTTCACCCACGAACGACCAGCTGGCAAAATTTTTCAGCGACAACACGTTTCGCTACGACATCCCGCCCCGGGTGAGCGCCGCCTACATCGCGTTCCCGCTCGCGACCTATCTCCCTCAGGTCACCGCCACCGAAGAAGAGATGCGGGCGCTGTTTGACTCCGCTCCCGGCCGCTTCCAAAAGCCCGCCGCCGAGGGCAAGGAGGCCGCCGCGGCGGGTCCGGCGGATTTCGAGCTGGTGCGCGCGCAGGTCGAGAACGTTGTGAAGGTCGCCAAGGCCCGCCGCCTCGCCACCAAGGCCGCGTCCGACCTCTCGCTCGCCTTTTACGAGTCCAAGGTCGCCAACGACCCCACTGTTCTCGCGTCCTTCCTCGGCGCCCATCAGGCCAAGGAAATTCCCCTCAAGCCCTTCACCGCCGAGGCCGGCCCCGCCGAGCTCGCGGGATCCGCCGCGGTTTCCGAGGCTGCCTTCAAGCTCAATGCGGAGCGCTTCTATTCCGACGCGATCGCCGTCGCCGACGGCGCCGTGCTGCTCCTGTGGAAGGAAACCCTGCCCACCCGCACCCCGCTGCTCAGTGAGGTCATCGAGCAGGTGCGGGCCGACTACGTTGAGAACGAGAAGCGCAAGCAGTTCGTCGAACTCGGCCGCAAGGTAAAGGCCCAGCTGGCCGAGCAACTCACGGCGGGCGGCGACTTTGCCACCGCCGTTCAGGCCGTCGCCGCCAGCACCGGTGCCGCGATCACTGCGAAGACCCTCGAGCCGTTCACGCTCATGAACCCGCCGCGTGATGGCTTCTCGTCGTATGACGTCCTCGAGACCCTCGATCAGGGCCAGATTTCCGACATGGCGATTGCCAAGGACCAAGGCGTGCTCGTTTACGCGATCGCGCGGGAGATTCCCGACTTGTCGCCCGCCAACCCCCGCTACGCCGACATGCGCACGCAAATCGCCCGCGTGACCTCCCGGATGGGCGCCGCCCGCATCCTTTCCGAAATGGTCGAAACGGAGCTCAAGCGCACTCAGCCGCAGCTCTGAGGACTCTCTCCCCTGCCCGCCGGTTTGCCGGCGGGCTTTTTTGCGCCCGCCATCGGCCGCCGCTCATCCCCTCTGCCAACCGTTCGGCCTGTTTTGGCTCGAATCTGCGAAAATTCACCGGCCAGTATGGGCTATGACCTCACTGGAGTTGCCCTTTTCAAATTCCGCGGGCTTTTTCATGCAACCCGACCCGACCGAGACCGTCTCCTTGCCGAATGAACGCACCGGCTGCAAAAACCCGTAACTTTTTCGGCCCCCGCGTGTTTTCACCGCAAACCGTATCCTTTCGCCAATCCCGTTTCTCCATGCTGTTTCGCCTCCTCCCCTCCCTCCTGCGGCGCGCCTCCCTCGCCCTGACGATTTCCCTGCTGGCCGCCGCCTCGGTCGCCGCCCAAACCGGCGAGCTGACCTTGGAGGAATGCATCGCGCGGGCCTTGGACAAAAACTTTGGGCTGAAAATCCAAGGGTTTGACTCGGCCAACGCCGTGGAGTCGCTGACCATTTCCCGCGCCGAGTATGACCCGGCCTTCACGCTGTCGGCCAGCAAGTCGGTCAATCAGGCCGACACCCCGGCGACGAACCTGGTCGGCACCCGCAGCGAAATCTCCAGCACCCGCGTTGGGGTTTCCCAAAAGATCGCGACCGGCGCGACGCTCGACCTCACCAGCAGCCTCGACCGCAATTTCACCAACAATACCTTCGCCACGCTCAACCCGGCTTACAACGCCGACCTTTCCCTCACCATCTCCCAGCCGCTCCTCAAGGGCGCCGGCAGCACGGTCAACCGCGCCGCGATCAAGCGCGCCGAGATCGGCGTCGACATCGCCAGCCTCAATTACAAGGGCCGCGTGCTCCAGCTCGTCCGCGACACCGAAGCCGCCTACTACAACCTCGTCTACGGCCGCGAGCAGTTGAAAGTCCGCAAGCTCAGCCTCGACCTCGCCGAGCGGCTCTACGACGAGAACCAGACCAAGAAGAACACCGGCGTGGCCACCGAACTCGATGTGCTCCAAGCCGAGGTGGGCGTGGAGAACGCCCGCCGCAATGTCCTGCTCGCCCAGCAGACCGTCGCCGACGCCGAGGACGCGCTCCTCAATCTCATCGGCCAATTCGAGTTCGGCACCACGCTCGGCGAAGTCACCCTACCCGCCACCGCGACCTTCAAGCCCGACTTCGACCTTTCCTACCGCCTCGCCCGGGACGGCCAACCTGATTACCTCGCCGCGACCGAGTCGCTGAAGCAGCTGCAGATCGACGCGGACGCGGCCAAGCGCAACCGCCTCCCGACCCTCAACCTCGACGGCGCCATGGGTTACAACACCCGCGACAGCACCTCCGACCGCGCGCTGGACCGTCTCCCCGACGGCGACGGCTATGCCTGGCAGGTTGGACTCACGCTCCGCATGCCGTGGGGCAATCGCTCGGACAAGGCCCGCTACAACTCCGCGCTCAACACCCTCCGCCGCGAAGAAACGCGCGTGAAGCAAATCGAGCAGAATCTCATGGTGCAGGTCCGCAATGCCGTGCGCGCGGTTGAGACCAACCTCGAGAGCGTATCCATTTCCCGCAAGGCCACCGAATTGAGCGAAAAGCAATACGAGTTGGAGAAGGCCCGCTACGACGCCGGGCTCTCGACCAGCCGCCGCGTGCTGGAGGCGCAGGATGACCTGGAGACCGCCCGCGTGGCGGAGCTGCAGGCCCGCGTCAACCTGCGGACGGCGATCGCCGAGCTCAACCGCCTCGACGGCAGCTCGCTGGGCATCTACCAGATCGCCCTCTGAGCCCCGCATGACCGCCTCCCTCCGCGTTCAGGCCGGATTACGTCTGGCCCTCTTTGGGTGGTTCATCGTCGCCGTCGCCGTGGGGCGCCAGGAGTTGCTGTTGCGCCTGCCGCAACCCGTGATTCCGGCCCTCGTCCTGACGCTGACGGCGCTGCTGGTGATCCTTTGCCGGCGGGTCACCCCGCTGCGCGAGCACCTCGAGCAACTCGATCTGCGCTGGTTCCTCGTCCCCCACCTCACGCGATTCGTGGGCATCTGGTTTCTGGTGCTGCACCAGCGCGGGATCATGCCGGAAGCCTTCGCGGTGCCGGCTGGTTGGGGCGACATCGTCACCGCCGCCCTCGCCGGCTTGATCTTGATCCTGCCGCTGTCCCCAGGCACGCAACGACGC
Source organism: Cephaloticoccus sp. (assembly GCA_049425105.1). Taxonomy (GTDB): domain Bacteria; phylum Verrucomicrobiota; class Verrucomicrobiia; order Opitutales; family Opitutaceae; genus Cephaloticoccus. The sequence continues at coordinate 2,155 of JBMSWZ010000049.1, read as the reverse complement.
GCGGTGACCATCTGGAACGTAATTGGGCTAATGGACCTGCTGTTCGTGGTCGCCACCGCCGCCCGCCTCACCCTCGCTGGTTCCACCGGCATGCAGGTGATGGGTTATCTGCCGCTGAGCTTGTTGCCCACGTTTCTCGTGCCGATCCTGTTGGCTTCGCACGTCGTGCTCTTCTCCCGCTTGGCCGCGACGGATTCCGGGAGCACCCGCTGACGAGCCGCTCAACCGGCGAATGACGTCGCCACGTCCACCGCCTCCGCCGGCACCCGCGGGTGGTCCGGCAATTGGGTGCGAAACCAGGTCAGCTGCTTCTTCACGAGCGCCCGCGTGTTGCGCACGATGGTCGCCGCCAGCATCGATTCATCCAGCTTTCCCGCCAGGCAGGCGATGACTTCGCGATAGCCGATGGCCGCGGCCGCACTGATATTGGCCGCAAGCCCCTGCGCGAGCAGCGCCTGCACTTCGGACACCAGGCCATCGGCCAACATCTGGTCCACCCGGCGGGTGATCCGCTCATGCAGGTCGTCCCGTTCGCGCACGAGTTCGACGAGCCGCACCTCGAAGTCGGCAAAGGGACCGGGTTGGGCCGCGAAACTCTCGCGCAGTTCCGCAATCGTCCGGCCCGATGCCAGGCAGCGCTCCAGGGCCCGCGCCACCCGGCGCGGGTTCGCCGGGTCCAGACCGGCCAAGCCGGCCGGATTCAACCGCCGCAGCTCGGCAAGCGCGACCCCGGCATCCATCGCGGCCACCCGTTCGCGCACATCCGCGGGCACCGCCACGTTGTCCACCACGGGACTAAAGAACGCCTTGAGGTAAAATCCGCTTCCTCCCGTCACGAGCACCGGCCGCCGGCGCGCGGTTATCGCGTCGACCACCGGGCGCGCCAGGTCGACATAGCGCGCGATGTCCATCGGATCCGCCGGCTCGCACACGTCAACCAGGTGATGGGGCACGCGGTCCAACTCCGCCCGCGTCGGCTTGGCCGTGCCGAGATCCATGCCGCGGTAAAAGAGGAGGGAGTCGCAGGACACAATCTCGGCGCCGTGACGCTCCGCCCACTGCAGCGCCGCCTCGGTCTTGCCCACGGCGGTGCAGCCGGTGAGGACGTGGAGAACGGGCTTCCGGGTCATGACACCTCCCGTTGTGCCCGCCCGGCGCAGTGTTACAAGCGCGTGATTTCGCCGCGCAGGCCCGCGCAAAGCGCTCGCCCGCGCGGTCTTGGGCATTCAACCTGCCGCTGGCTTGAAAACCCGATTCATCTTCAACCCGAAGTCCGGCCACAACGCCCGCAACCCCCACTTGCTGCACCGGGCCCGGGAATTTATCCGGGAGCATCAGCTCGACGCCGAGGTGGTGGCGACCACCCATCCGCTGCATGCCACCGAGCTGGCCCGCGAAGCCGTGGCGCAAGGTTGCGGCACCGTGGTGGCCATCGGCGGCGACGGCACCATGAACGAGGTCGCCGCCGCGCTGGTCGGCACTCCGGCCACGCTCGGTTTGATCCCCTGCGGCTCGGGCAACGGCCTCGGTCGCCACCTCGGCATCCCGGGCCCCGGCCGCGGCGCGTTTGCCACCTTGCTCCACGGCCGCGTTCGCAACATCGACACCGGCACCGCCAACGGCCGCGCCTTCTTCAACGTCATGGGCCTGGGCTTCGACGCCAAGATCAGCGAGCGCTTCGCCCATGTTTCACGCCGAGGCTTCGGCGCCTACGTTCGCACCACCCTGTCGGCCTGGCGCAGCTACCAGCCGCCGGAAGTGACCATTCGCGCCGGGGGCCAGGCCTGGCGCGAGCGCGCATTCATCCTTTCGGTCGCAAACTCCGACCAATTCGGCAACGACTGTTTCATCGCCCCCGGGGCCCAAGTGGATGACGGGCAGCTCAACCTTACCGTGCTCCGCCCGGTCAACCTGCTGCAGGCGGTGCCGCTCGGCTACCGGTTGTTTCGGCGCAGTGTGCACCGCAGCCCGCACGCCTTCACCCTCACCGCCGATCGCTTCGTCATCAGCCGGGCCGCCCCGGGCCTGATTCATACCGACGGCGAACCCTTTGCCACGGCCGCCGACGTGACCGTCGAAGTCAAACCCGCGAGCCTGCGGGTCTTGGTTCCGGCTGGAGCCTAGATTTCACTCCGCGCGCAGACCCGGTCGCGGC
>JBMSWZ010000048.1:0-7728 GCA_049425105.1 Cephaloticoccus sp. | reverse complement strand
ATAACAACATCCCAGACTAACTCTCGGGGTGGCTCGAAAACTTGAGGCCGATCAGCCTCGACGGCGCGGGAGGCCGTCTCCACGGCAAACTCGGAGGAGAGCGTGAAGGCGATGGATTCGCGAGGGCCGTATTCGTCGTCAACCACCAGCACGGCGGGTTTGGCGGCGATATCGGCGGAAACGGGCGTGGGTTCTGTCACCATGGCTTTGCGGGACCGAAATGGGTGCTCAAGGCATCACCTTGAACATCAGCGTGTTTGCAGTCCGCGCTTGCATGTGTCAAGGAACGCGTCCGGCATTCCTCCACCGCCTCTTTTCCGGCCCCCGTTTCACGTGCTTTTTACCGTCGCCCTCGCCTCCGCTTTTGTCGCCGCCCTCATCGTCTGGCTCGCCCTGCGGCAGCGTCACGCCACGACCGCCGAACGACTGCGGGCGCGGGAGGAAACTTTGACCGCCACCGCCGCGGAACTGACCGCCGTGCGCCGGGCCGAGGGGGATCTCCGCGCCCAGGTGGCGCGACTCGAGACCGCCCTCACCGCGGAAAAAGAAGCGCACACGCGACTCGTCACCGAGTTCAAGGCCCTCTCCGCCGAGGCATTAAGCCGCAACAACGACGAGTTCCTGAAGCTCGCCCGCGAGTCCTTTGCCAAGCTGCACCAGCAGTCCGCCGACGACCTCGGCAAACGCCAGCAGGCCATCGATTCCCTGATCAAGCCGCTCAACGATTCGCTGCAAAATGTGAACACGAAGATCGGCGAGATTGAAAAGGCCCGGGCCGACGCCTACGGCCGGCTCTCCGAGCAACTGCAAAGCCTCGGAACCGCGCAAAACCAGCTCCAGGCCGAGGCCGCCAAGCTCACCACCGCCCTGCGCTCGACCACCACCGCCGGCACCTGGGGCGAGTTGCAATTGCGCCGGGTCGTCGAGCTTTCCGGCATGTCGCGCTACTGCGATTTCGACGAACAAAGCAGTGTGACGGCCGACGAGCGCCGGTTCCGTCCCGACGTCGTGGTGCGCCTGCCCGGCGGCCAGAAAATTGTCATCGACGCCAAGGCGCCCAACGACGCCTACCGCGAGGCAGCCAATGCCGCCGACGAAACCGTGCGCGCCGAGCGCCTGGCCGCCCATGCCGCCAAGGTCCGCGGACATATCGACGCCCTCGGCGCGAAAAACTACTGGGAGCAATTCCAACCTTCGCCGGAATTCGTCGTGCTGTTTCTCCCCGGCGACCAGTTCCTTTCCGGCGCGCTGCAGTCCGACCCCACGCTGATTGATCGGGCCATCGCCAAGAAGGTCCTGCTCGCGACGCCCGCCACGCTCATCGCCCTGCTCAAGGCCGCCGCCTATGGCTGGCGCCAGGAGGATGTCTCGCGCAACGCCCAGCTGATCGCCGACCTCGGGCGCCAGCTTTATGACCGCGCGGCGACTTTCGCCGACCACCTCGACAAGGTCGGTCGCGGTCTCGAAACGGCCAACAAGGCCTACAACTCCGCCGTGGGCTCCTTCGAGTCCCAACTCCTGCCGGGCGCGCGCAAGTTCTCCGAGCTTGGTGCCCAAGGCACCAAGTTGCTGGGTGAGCCCGGCGCCGTCGAAACCGCACCGCGCGACGTCGCCAAGCGCGACTGATACCCGTGAGCGCGCCTGATTCGTCCGCCCTCCACGGCACCTGGCAGGTCGTCCGCGCCGAACTCGGCGGCCAACCCATGCCCGACGAAGCCGCCGCGCACGTTGAACTGGAGTTTTCCGCCACCGGCTACGCCGTCCGCTTTGGTGGTGAAACGACCGATGCCGGCACCTACGCCCTGGCCGGCGACGGTTCCCCGCGCGGCATCACCATGACCGGGCGCGTGGGCGTAAACCAAGGCCGCACGCTGCCCGGCATCATCGAGTTGCAGGGCGATCGCCTTCGGGTCTGTTTCGCCCTGGAGGGCAACACCCCGCCCGACGCTTTCGCTGCTCCCGCCGGCACCCTGTGCTACCTCGCCACCTATCGCCGCAAGGCCTGACGCCATGCCGGACAACCCCCACGACGAAAGTCCGCTCTGGAAATTCATCCGCCACGCCGTCGACGAGATGAGCTGGAAGATGGTCTACGCCAGCGGGCTGATCGCGTTTTTCTTTTTCTACGGCGCGACCAATGCCCTCATCAAACTCAGCGGCCGCAACCTCGCCACCTTTGCCGTGCAACCGGGCCCGATCGTCGGCCTGGGCTGCGCCGGCTTGGTGTTGATTGCCGCCGTCTCCATCAAGCTGCGCCCGCGCGACTGACCCATGACCCTCGCCGGCATTTTTCTCTATCCCGTGAAATCGTTGCGCGGCTTCGCGGTTGACGTCGCTGAGATGGACGCGCTCGGGCTCGCGGGCGACCGACGTTTCCTGGTGGTCGACGAACAGGGCCAATTCCTCACCCAGCGCGCCCTGCCTGCCATGGCGCGCATCACCACGGCCTTGGAACGCGGCAACTTGATCCTCCGGAATCCTGATCAGGGTTCGGCCGCCGTGCCGCTCGCGGAATCCGGACCGGAATGCACCGTGCAGGTTTGGCGCGACACCGCCACCGCCGAGGACTGCGGCGTGGAGGTCGCGGTGTGGCTGTCCGATTTCCTCCGCCACCCCTGCCGCCTGGTGCGCATCGGCCGGAACTTCTCCCGCCCGGTGACGAAGCCCGTCGCGCTTCCCGGCGATGCCTACACGTTCGCCGACGGCGCACCGTTGCTCGCCGTGAGTGAAGCCTCGGTCGCCGCTTTGAACGACCGCATCCTCGAGCGCGGCGGCGACCCGGTGCCCATGGACCGGTTTCGCCCGAACTTGGTCTTCACCGACTGTGCCGCCTTCGCCGAGGACGAAGGCAACGGATTCCAAATCGGCGCGGTCACCTTGCGCTCCGCCGGCCGCAGTGAACGCTGCCTCATCACGACCACCGACCAAGCGACCGGAGCGCGCGGCAAGGAACCGCTCCGCACCCTCGCCACCTTCCGGCGGCACCCGGAGGACCCGGGCCGGGTGTATTTCGGCCAGAATCTGATCAACGCGTCCAAGTCCGGCACGATCCGGGTCGGCGACGCCGTCACGCCGCTCGCGTAACTCAGTCCCCCTGCACCCGGCCGCGCGAGGCCTTGGTGCGGGACCGGTGTTTCTTGGCGTCGACCATGCGCGCTCTCTGCGCCCGGCTTCTCTGGCGGGTCCGCCGCCGCTCCACCTCACGGTCATGCCGGACCTCCGCCTTGGCCTCAGCGCGACGGGCCTCCAGCTTGGCGCAAAGCTCCGCCCATGCCTGCTCGCGATTGGCGGTCTGGGATCGTCCGGCCTGGCACCGCACCTCGACGCCGGAGGGCCCGTGGCGGAGCCAGACGGTTGAGGCGGTCTTGTTGATTTTCTGGCCGCCAGGCCCCGCCCCGCGGATGAACCGCTCATCCACGTCCTCCGTCCGCAAGCCGAGAGTTAGCAGCCGGCGAACAATTTGAGTTGGTATTTGCATGGGCGGGCCGTTTTTCTCGGGAAACCATTCTCCCCCGGCGGAGTCAAACCGACACTCCACTCAACTCCTTTTTGTCCATTATGATATCAGGCCCGGATTGGTCCCAAAAAATCGGTGATGAAATCGGCAAGGCCGTGATCGGCCAGCAGGCCGTGGTCGAGCGCCTCCTCCTGGCGCTGCTCGCCAACGGCCACGTCCTCCTCGAGGGCATGCCCGGTCTCGCCAAAACCCTCCTCGTGAAATCGCTCGGCTCGGCCCTTGGCGTGCAGTTCGAGCGCATCCAGTTCACGCCCGATCTGCTGCCGAGTGACGTCGTCGGCACCATGATCTTCCAGCCGAAGACCGGCGAGTTCTCCGCGCACCGCGGCCCGATCTTCGCCAACCTCGTGCTGGCCGACGAAATCAACCGCGCCCCCGCCAAGGTGCAGAGCGCGCTGCTCGAGGCGATGCAGGAGCGCCAGGTCACCATCGGCGGCGGCACCCATCCGCTGCCGCGTCCGTTCTTCGTCATGGCCACGCAGAACCCGGTCGAACAGGAGGGCACCTACCCGCTCCCCGAGGCGCAGACCGACCGGTTCCTCTTCAAGCTGCTCGTCGACTACCCGACCGCCGAGGAGGAGTCCTCGATGATGCAGCGCTGGGGGCAGGTCACGAAGCAGCCCGCCCTGAACGCCGTGTCCAACGGCGACGAGCTGCTCGCCTTGCGTCCGCAGGTCGACGCCGTGCACGTCTCCGCCGCCGTCCAGGGCTACATCCTCTCGCTCGTCCGGGGCACGCGCGCCTTGGCCGAGGGCGAGACGGGCAAGAAACGCTACCTCAATTTCGGCGCCTCGCCCCGCGCCTCGCTCGCGCTCTACCAGGCCGGCAAGGCCCTCGCCTGGCTGCGCGGCCAGGATTACCTCTCGCCCGCGCTGATCCAGGACGTCGCCGCCGACGTGCTCCGCCACCGCATCGGCCTGACCTATGAAGCCGAAGCCGAGGAAATCACGGCCGACGCGATCGTGGCCCAGGTCGTCGAGCGCACCCCCGTGCCCGCCAGCTGATCGTGCCGCTGGACCTCGCCAGTTCCAATCCGCTCGCACTGCTCCGCCATTTGGAGTGGCGGGTGCGTCACGCCGTGGAGAACGTGCTCAGCGGCGAATACCGCTCGGCCTTCCGCGGCCGCGGCATGGAATTCGACCAAGTCGTGCGCTACGAGTTTGGCGATGACGTGCGCGACATCGATTGGAACGTCACCGCCCGCCTCGGCGAACCCTACCGCAAAAAGTTCGTCGAGGAGCGCGAGGTCACCCTGCTCCTCGTATTCGAGGACACGCCGAGTCTCAACTTCGGCTCCGGCACCCGGACCAAGCGCGAGGCCCTGCTGGAACTCGCCGGCCTCGTGATGTTGCTCGGCGCGGTCAACCGCGATCGCGTGGGCTTCGTCCACGCCGCGCCCGGCGGGCATGTCTTTCGCGAGCCCGTCCGCGGCCGCGGCGCCATCCTGCATTCCGCGGCGTCCCTGCTGGCGCAACCCGCGCCCGACGCCCACGCCACCGCGCCGGCCGACATCCCGTGGCGCCTGCTCGCCCGCGCCGCGCCGAAGCACAGCGTGCTCATCTGGCTCGGCGATTTCGCCCCGCGGCCGCAACCCGACGGCTGGCTGGTGATGCAACGCCGCTACCAGACCATGGGCTTCCGCGTGGATGACCCGTGGGAGCGCGAACTGCCGGCCAACGGCCTCTTCGCCGCCTACGATCCGACCGCCGGCCGACTCGTCACCTTGGAAGGTTCCGCCGCCGAACGCGCCGCGCATGCCACCTGGCGTCGTGAACGCGAGGAGAGCTGGCACGCCCTTTTCCCCGATCCTTTGTCGCGGCTCGCGGTCGGCACCGACGAGAACCGGCTCGATGCCTTGGTGAAGTTCTTCCACGCCCGCATGCGGGACACCACCCTGCGATGAACTTCGGCCCCTACACCTTTGCCGAACCGCTCTGGTTCCTCGCGCTGGCCCTCCTGCCGTTGCTGTTCTGGCTGCGCGGCCGCCGCCGCATCGCGGTGCTGGTGGTGCCTTTCGCGGCGGCCTGGCACCGGCCGTCGCTCACCGCCGCTTCGCGCTGGCCCGCGATTCTCGCCACCGCGGGCCTCTGCCTCGTGGTTGTCGCCCTCGCCCGTCCGCAACGCGTCGAGGATCGCCGCGAGGTGAACACGAAGGGCTACGACATCATGCTGGCGATCGACCTCTCGAGCTCGATGCTGGCCGAGGACTACGAAGCCAACGGCTCGCGCATCAACCGGCTGCAGGCGGTGAAGCCCGTCATCCAGGCCTTCATCAAGGACCGGCCCAACGATCGCATCGGCATCGTCGTGTTCGCCGGCCAAGCCTACACTTTGGCGCCGCTCACCTTCGATCACGGTTGGCTGGAGAAGCAAACCGGCCGCCTGCGCGTCGGCATGATCGAGGACGGCACGGCCCTCGGGGACGGCCTTGGGATCGCGTTGACCCGCCTCGAACAAGCGGCGCGCGAGGACCAGGGCCGCCGTCAGGGTGCCTTCGTCATCTTGCTCACCGACGGCGTGAACAACCGCGGCGCGCTTGACCCGCAACAGGCCGCCGCCATCGCCGCCTCGCGCGGCGTCCCGGTCTACCCCATCGGCGCCGGCCGCAGCGGCTATGTGCCGATGCCGATCATGAACAACCAGACCGGCGAAGTTCTGGGGTATCACCAGGTCCCTTCCATTCTCGATGAACAGGCTCTGCTCGAGATCGCGCGCGCCACCGGCGGACATTACTTCCGCGCCGCGGACAGTGACACCGTCGAGGAGGCCTTCGCCGAGATCGACAAGGCCCGGAAGCTCGAATTCCAGGCCAAGAGCTACCTCGTCACGACCGAGCTTTTCCCGTGGCCCGCGGTGCCCGGACTCGCCGCGTTGTTCCTCGGCGCCCTGCTCGCCCGCACCCCTTGGCGCAAGGAGGCGACCACATGAGTTTCGCCTGGCCGCACCTGCTGTTCTTGCTCGTCCTGCCCGCCGGCCTGCTGGCGTGGGAACTCTTTCAACGCGGTCGCATCGGCACGGCGTTTCACCCGAAAATCCTCCAGGCCGAGGCGGGCAGTCGCCGCCTGCAATTCCGCGGTCCCGGCGTCACCCGCCGCCACCGCGCGCGCGTCTGGCTCTGGCTGGGGCTGATGGGTGCAACCGTCGCCCTGGCGCGGCCGCAGTGGGGCGACTTGGAAGAACCGGTCTTTGACCAGTCGCGCGAGATCATCCTCGCCGTCGACCTCTCGCAATCGATGCTCGCCGAGGACATCAAGCCCTCGCGGCTTGCGCGCGCGAAGCTGCTCATCAACAGCCTGCTCGAGAAGCTCGAGGGAGAGCGCGTCGGCCTCATCGTTTTCTCCGGCACGGCCTTCCTGCAGAGCCCGCTCAGCGCGGACTACGAGATCCTGCGGGAGTTTCTCCCCGCGCTGGATCCCGATTACCTGCCCCAAGGCGGGACCAATTACCGCGCCCTGCTCGACACCGCCGTCGAGGCGTTCACCGCCAGCACCTCGGCGGATCGGTTTCTCATTACGCTCAGCGACGGCGAGGCAAGCGACGAGGAATGGAAAAAAGTGTTGCCCGCGATCCAGGAGAAAAAGATCCGCCTGCTCTGCCTCGGCATCGGCACGCCTGCCGGCGCGATGATTCCGGACGGCAACGGCGGCTTCGTGAAGGACGAGCGCGGGGCCGTCGTGCTCACGAAGCTCGAGTCCGGCACCCTGGAGCAGCTCGCCCAATCGACGAATGGCGTCTATCGCGACGCCAGCACCTGGCTCGACCTGGCCGCCTTGATCAAGGAAACCGTCGAGGCAGGACGCAAAGGCGAGTTCGTCGACAAGCACACCGTGCGCCGCGTGGAGCGCTTCCAATGGGCGCTCGGCCCCGCGCTCGTGTGCCTGTTGCTCAGCTTCTGGCTGGAGTTTCCCGTGCGGCCCCGCCCGCGCGATCTCAAGGTCGCCTCGGGCGCCGCGGCGCTCGCGCTGTTCGGGCTTCTGCTCATCGGGGCCGCCCCGCCAGTGCGCGCCGCGGAACCCGAAAAGGCGCCCGAACTCTCCCCGCTCGGCAAGATCGTCAGCCGCCTCTCGGCGCAAGACGCCGCCAGCGGGCGCGACTGGGCCGAGCTGGCCCGCGAAACCGTGACTTGGGGCCAGAAGCTCCAGACCGAAAAACACCCCGTGCCCGAGGGTCCCGTGCACGACGCACTGCGCGCTGTCGACCAAGGCGCTGCC
>JBMSWZ010000047.1:0-7770 GCA_049425105.1 Cephaloticoccus sp. | reverse complement strand
CGCGGCGGTGCTCGATGTAGCACTCGATGAGCTCCTTGATGTTCATCTGCTTCGGGCGCTTCTGGTCGAGGGCCAGGAGCGTGACGCCGAAGGACGATTCGAGGGCGGTTTTCTGGAAAAGCTGGTTGAGGATCGGGCGCGCCTGTTCACCGCGCTTGAGCTCGATGACGATGCGGGTGTTCTCGTCGGACTCGTCGCGGAGGTCGCGGATGCCGTCGATCGCTTTGTCGGAGACGAGCTCGGCGATCTTGGTGACGAGGTTGGCGCGGTTGACGTTGTAGGGGATCTCGGTGACGACGATCTGCTCCATCCCATTCTTGAGCTCCTCGGTGTGGGCCTTGCCGCGGATGCGGACGATGCCGCGGCCGGTGGTGAGGTAGCTGAGGATGCCCTCGCGGCCCGCGATGGTGCCGCCGGTGGGGAAGTCCGGGCCCTGGATGATGTCGCAGAGCCGGTCCACGCTGATGGACGGCTCGTCGATGATGGCGCAGGTGGCCTCGATGACCTCGCCGAGGTTGTGCGGCGGGATGTTGGTGGCCATGCCCACGGCGATGCCGGTCGAGCCGTTCATCAGCAGGTTGGGCAGGGCGGAGGGGAGGACGGTGGGTTCGGTGGTCGACTCCTTGTAGTTGGGGGCGAAATCGACGGTGTCCTCCTCAATGTTCTTGATGAGGTCCTCGGCGATCTCGTTGAGGCGGCACTCGGTGTAGCGGTAGGCGGCCGGGGGATCGCCGTCGACGGAGCCGAAGTTGCCCTGCGGGTCGATCAGCGGGTAGCGCATGACCCAGGTCTGGGCAAGGCGCACGAGCGTGTCGTAGACGGAGCTGTCGCCGTGCGGGTGGTAGTTCTTGAGCACCTCGCCGACGACGCCCGCGCACTTGTCAAACGAGCGGTTGTGCAGGAGGCCTTCGCGCAGCATCGCGTAGAGGATGCGGCGTTGTACCGGCTTCAGGCCGTCGCGCGCATCGGGCAGGGCGCGACTGATGATGACCGACATCGAATAATCGATGTAGGCCGTCTGCATGATGTCGGTGATGTTGGCGGAGGTGAGTTTTTCGTTGGCCGTATACATGGCTGCGGGGAAATCTTTCTCTTAATTCTTAATCTTTCTCTTTCTCTTTCTCTCTCGTGGCTCTTTCTCGAGAGACGGGAGAAAGATTAAGAGAAAGAGGAAAGAGAATGATCGGGATCAGACGTCGAGGTAGGAGACGTTGAGGGCGTTGTCCTCGATGAACTGGCGGCGCGGGGGGACTTCGTCGCCCATGAGGAGGGTGAAGAGGGCGTCGGCCTTGGCGGCGTCGTTGATCGAGACCTTGAGGAGGCGGCGCTTCTCGGGATCCATCGTGGTTTCAAAGAGCTGCTTCGGGTTCATTTCGCCGAGACCCTTGTAGCGTTGAATGGAGAGGCCTTTGCGGCCGAGCGTGCGGATGTGGGACACGATATCGAGCGGGGCGAAGAGCTCGGTCTTGGTCTCGGCCTTCTGGCCGAGGTTTTCGGTGACCACGAAGCGCGGCGTGTCGGTGGGGGTGAACCGGGCGATGTCGAGGCCGATGGCGGCAATGGCCTTGAGGAGCTTGGCCATCTCGGCGCTCTCAAAAATCTCGTGCAAGGTGACGCGGACGGAGACGGCCGGTTTTTTGTCGGCGGCGTTGTCCTCCTGCTCGGAGGAGTCGGCGTCGAGGCCGTGGGCGGCGACGAATTTGGCGCGGGCGGACTCGTCGGCGAGGAACTCGTGGCGCTCCTCGTTGCCCTCGCGGATGCGCGCCAGGTAGCGCGGGAGAGCGTGGGTCTCGGGGTGATGGGCCTCGAGGTATTCGGCGAGCGACGCGCCGTAGCGCGAAACGCCGGCGCCGAGTTTCTCGAGCGCGGCAAGGTTTTCCACGATCTTGTCGATCTGCGCGGGGGCGAAGACGTGGTTGTCCTTCAGGCGCGTGAGCACGACGTCCTCGGAGCCGAGCTCAAGGAGGATGCGGTTGAGCTGCTCGTCGTTGTCGATGTATTGCTCGCGCTTCTTGCGCTTGATTTTGTAGAGCGGCGGCTGGGCGATGTAGACGTAGCCCTGGTCGAAGAGGCCGCGCATCTGGCGGTAGAGGAACGTCAGCAGCAGCGTGCGGATGTGCGAGCCGTCGACGTCGGCGTCGGTCATGATGATGACCTTGTGGTAGCGGGCCTTGGTGGCGTTGAAGGCGGACTCGTCCTCGCCCGTGCCGATGCCGGTGCCGATGGCGGTGATGAGGGTGCGGATTTCCTCGTTGTTGAGGACCTTGTCGAGCTGGGCCTTCTCGGAGTTGATGAGCTTGCCGCGGAGGGGGAGGATGGCCTGGAAGCGGCGGTCGCGGCCCTGCTTGGCGGAGCCGCCGGCGGAGTCGCCCTCGACGATGTAGAGCTCGGTGAGGGCGGGGTCGCGCTCGGAGCAGTCGGCGAGCTTGCCGGGGAGGCCGCCGCCGGAGAGGGCGCCTTTGCGGATGGTCTCGCGGGCCTTGCGCGCGGCCTCGCGGGCGCGGGCGGCGTTGAGGCCCTTGTCGAGGATGCGCTTGGCGATCGACGGGTTGGTCTCGAATTGCAGCATCAGGCCCTCGTAGGAGGCGGAGCCGACGATGCGCTCGACCTCGGGGGAGAGGAGCTTGACCTTGGTCTGCGACTCAAACTTCGGGTCGCTGTGCTTGATGGAGATGACGGCGGCGAGGCCCTCGCGCACGTCGTCGCCGGTGATCTGCGGGTCCTTGTCCTTGAGCAGGTTGTTGGACTTGGCGAACTGGTTGATGGCGCGGGTGAGCGCGCTGCGGAAACCGGAGAGGTGGGTGCCGCCGTCGGGGTTGTGAATCGTGTTGGTGTAGCAGAGGACCTGGTCGTTGTAGGAGTCGTTGTATTGCAGGACGACCTCGACGTGGATCTCGACGGGTTTGTCGTCGATCGTCTCCGACACGATCTTGGTCATGCGGATCGGCTTGGGGTGGAGGGCGGTCTTGCCGGTGTTGAGCTGGCGCACGAACTCCTCGACGCCGTCCTTGTAGTAATAGGTCTCGGGCTTGGCGTTGGCCGGGCGCTCGTCGAGGAAGACGATTTCCAGGCCGGAGTTGAGGAAGGCGAGCTCGCGCAGGCGCTGGGCGATGCGTTCGGCGACGAACACGGTGGTCTCGCGGAAGATATCCGGGTCGGGCTTGAAGGTGATGTAGGTGCCCGTGCCGCGGGCCTTGCCGATGACCTCGAGCTTTTTCACGGTCTGGCCGCGCTCGAACTTCATGTGGTGGACCTGACCGCCGCGGGAGACCTCGACCTCGAACCACTCGGAGACGGCGTTGACGCACTTGGCGCCTACGCCGTGGGTGCCGCCGGAGAATTTGTAACCGCCCTGGCCGTATTTGCCGCCGGAGTGGAGCGTGGTCAGCACGAGCTCAACGCCGGGGAGGCCGGACTCCTTGTTCAGGTCGACCGGGATGCCGCGGCCGTTGTCACGGATGGAGATGGAGCCGTCGACGTGGATGTTGACCTCGATGCGGGAGCAGTGGCCCGCTAGGTGCTCGTCGACCGAGTTGTCCAAAACCTCTGAAACGCAGTGATGAAGCGCCCGTTCGTCGGTGCCGCCGATATACATGCCGGGCTTCTTGCGCACGGCTTCCAGGCCCTTGAGCTGGCCGAGTTGGTCGGCGTTGTAGGCGTGGGCATTCGCGGGATTTTGAGCGGGAATTTCGGAGTCGGCAGAGTCGGGCATGAAAGGGTTTGGTGGGCTAATTTTCGGAAAGGAAAATTGTCGTTCGTGCGGGCCCTCCACGCGAGGGTTTTTTTAGGAAAAAACCCGGTCCGAAAGGCCGTTATTTTGGCGTATAAGGGAGAGTTTCATTTGACCGGTAGGGGGACACCGGCAAGCTGGCGCCCACGATGCGGAATCCGGTCCTTGAAACGCTGCTTATTCTCCAAGATCGCGACCTGAAACGCCTGGGGCTGGAGGCGCAGTTGCGGGCGATCCCCGGGGAGGTGGCGCTGGTGGAGCAGAAGATCGCCGCGGAAAAGGCGGCCATCGACACGGCGCGTGACGAGCTGCGGCACCTGGAGTCCCGGAAAAAACTGCTGGAGACCGAGATCGGCTCCGCGGAGGAGAAGGCCGCCAAATACCGCACGCAACAGCTGTCGGTGAAGAAAAACGACGAGTATCAGGCCTTGGGTCACGAGATCGAGACCACGGAAAAGGCGATCAGCGAGCTCGAAGGGCAGGAACTCGAGGTCATGTATGCCATCGACGCGGCGAAGGAGCGCTTTCGCGCGGCGGAGGCGGTGTTGAAGGAGAATATTTCCGGCCACGAATCCCGCATCGCCACCCTGCGGGAGCGCGAGACGAGCCTGAAGGCGGAGCACGCGACCGTGGCCGGCGAAGTCGAGACCGCGCGCGGCCCCGTGGGCGAGCCGGCGCTGCGGCTCTATGACCGCATCGCGGCGCGCCAGATGCCGGTGGTCAGCCCGCTGCAGGGCGGGAAGTGCGGCGGCTGCCACCTGAAGGTTTCTTCCGAGGTCGAATCGGCCGCCCGGGGCAAGTCCGGCGAGACCCAACTCGCGACTTGCGACCAATGCGGGCGCATCGTTTATTGGGAATCCTAGTTTTGGGGCCTGATTGTCGCTCCAGGTTCTTTGATCCACACGGCGCGGGTAATGCCGCGCCAGTCAGACCTTGGAGAGGAAAGTCCGGACACCACCGGGCAGGATGCCGCGCGAGGGCGACCATGCGGGGGCGGCGGGCGTCAAGGCCCGTTGACGGACAGTGTCACAGAGAACAAACCGCCCTTCGACTCGGCGCGCTTCGGCGTGCCGGCTCAGGGTAAGGGTGAAAAGGTGGGGTAAGAGCCCACCGCGTCCCGTGTGAACTGGGCGGCACGAAAAACCCCATCCGGTGCAAGGCAAAATAGGAGACTGGGCGGCCCGTCCGATAGTCTCGGGTATGCCGCACCCCGCGTTCGCGGGGCAAATCCGCCGTGAGGCGGAAGTGAGAGAAATGACAATCGAATCCCGCGTGAGCGGGAGGAACAGAATCCGGCTTACCGGCCCCAAAACTAGACTCTTTTCCGGCGCCGGCGGGGCCCGGGCTTAGAAGCCCGTGACCGTGGTGGCGGCGGCGCGATCCGTCAACGGCACCAGCCGGCCGTCGGCCTCGAGCCGCCACGCCTCCGCTGCGGCGGGTGGCGGTTCGTTATGCTCGGCCAGTCGCACGGCCGCGCGGTGCCACGAGCGCGCGTCGGTGTTGATCCAATGCGCGAGGTAGGCCGATTGCTCGCGAACAAAATCCTCGCTATGTGCCGCCTGCGAACTGGCCGCGAACTGCCGCAGCATCAGCAGCACGGCGCAGAAGCCGAGCACCAGCGAGCCCAGGATGAGCGTGAAACGGAGGCGGATGTTCATGCCCGGCCGCCGTTGGGGCCTGGTTGAGTACAAGTCGTTGCCTCGCGGACGACTAACTGCAACGAATGAAGGACCGGAATATGGATGATAAACCCCAGTCTACTATGCCCGGATATGCCGTAGATAGAGTCTTTGTTACCCTATTAATAGGCCTATTCGCTATGCCTGTTAGCACTTATTCCGGATGTTGGGTCGCCTGCACGAAGAGCGCGGCGGCCTGCGAGCGACGCTTGACCTTCAGTTTGCCGAAAACGCTGACGAGGTAGTTTTTCACCGTGTTTTCGCTCAGGTTGAGCTGCTGGCCGACCTCCTTGTTGGTGAATCCCTCGGCAACGAGGGCGAGGACCTTGCGCTCTTGGGCGGAAAGCAGGGCGAGTTCGCCGGAAGCACCGCTGTTGCCGCCGCTGCGGATCATACGGAGCACGCGGGAAGTGACGTCTGGGGTAAGGACGGACTTGCCGGCGGCGGTGTCGTGAATCGCCTTCACGAGGCCGGCCGGATCGAGCTCCTTCATGAGGTAACCGTGCGCGCCGGCGATGACCGCGTTGTAAACCAGCTCGTCGTTGGTGAACGACGTCAGAATAAGGACGCGGGTTTTGGGCGCGACCTTGAGGAGCTCGCCGGTGGCCTCGAGGCCGGAGCCGTCCGGCAGGCGGATGTCCAGCAAGACCACATCGGGCTGAAGTTCCTTCGTCTTGGCGAGCGCCTCTTGGATCGTGCCGGCTTCGCCGACGACATTGATCCCGCCTACGGGATCGAGCGTCAATACGGAGCGGACCCCTTGGCGGACGAGGACGCTGTCGTCGACCAGAAGGATGGAGATCGGGGTGGTGGCGGTCATGGGGTGGATTAGATCGGAATGCGCAACCGGATGATGGCACCCTGGCCGGGCCGGCTGACGATGTCGAGTTTTGCCCCGAGCTCGGAGGCGCGTTCGCGAAAGTTCTTCAGGCCCTGGCCGGGTTCCGAGACGGCGTCCGGATCAAACCCGGACCCGTTGTCGGTGGCGGCGAATTCGAGCGCCCCCTCGGTGCGGTGCAGGGTGACATGAAACCGGGTGCACTCGCTGTGGCGGAAGGCGTTGCTGGCGGCCTCGCGCACGATCTGGAGGAGATGCGCGCGGATGTCCATCGGCAGGTCGGAGTCGACCCCCGCATCGACATTGGTGGTGCACTCGATCGGCAGGCCGCCGCGCATGAAGTCGAGCAGCGTCTGCAGGGCCTCGGCGAAATTCTGCTGCTGCGCCGACTCGGGTTCCAGCCGGGTGATGAAATTGCGCACATCGCGGATCGTCGCGTTCAGCTCGCGGCGGGTTTGCTCGACCATCACGCTGGCGGCCTCGGGGTTTTTGCGCAGGTTGGCCTGGATGCTGGCGAGGCTCATGCCCGACGCGTAAAGGGTCTGGATGACGCCGTCGTGCAGGTCCCGGCCGAGCCGGGCGCGTTCCTCGAGGGCCTTCTTCAGGTCTTCGCGATCCTGGAAGGCCGACTTGATGAGGTTGGCCACGCGGCCGAGTTCGGAGCGATCGCCGAGCATGCGCTCCAGCGGCGCGATGTCACGGGTGCTGAGGCTGGTGCTGATGCGGCCGAGGGGTTGCAGCACCCAGCGATAGCCAAACCCCATGACCGCAAGGATCGCGAGCCCGCCGTAGACGGCGAAAATCAGCGCCTCCCACCAGTCGGTGTCGGCCACTTGCCTCAACTCGGGCGAGCGGTAGGTCACATCGAGGCTGGCGATCGTAGTGCCGTCGATGCCCGGCAGATCGCGGTGGGAATGGATGCTGAAGGCGTCCGGTTCCTCCTCGTGGAAATGATTGACCCCGCTCAACACCACCTGGCTGTCGAGCAGGCGTGAGAGCTTGTTGATGAACGAGTCGTCCCACTTGCGACCCACGACCATGTAGCCGTGCACCTCGTCGGTTTCCTCCCAACCCACCGACAACGTGATGGGACCGCCGCGAATTTCGTAAAGCGTGCCGTCGATCTGATGGAAGAAATGCACGAGATTTTCGGCGCGAAGCTTGGCGATCAGTTGCTCGCGGTCCGGCGGGGCGGGGACAACCTTCCCCGGAAACGTGTCGGCATCCTGCGCGTAAAACAGGGTGCCGTCCGGTTTGAAGATCCAGACCACCTCGGTCTTGTAGGTTGTCGTGCCCGAGACGAGGTTGATTTCCGCCCACTCTTCGTCGGGGGTCTCGGCAGCGACAAACTGCGCCTCCTCGGTCCACTGGGCGTATTCGTAGATGAATTTTTCCGCCGTCGCTCCCAGCAATTCGAGGACTTGGTTGGTCAGCTCGGTGCGCTGGTCACGAACCTTGTCGAGGATGGTCGACGACTCCCGTCGCTCGTAGATGTGCAGGGCCACCAGTCCGGCCAGGAGGCC
>JBMSWZ010000046.1:0-7801 GCA_049425105.1 Cephaloticoccus sp. | reverse complement strand
ACGATGATCATCGCGCCGCCCGGGCTGGACGTGGAGTAAAGGTATTCTACGCCGGGGATCTCCCACAGGAGTTTTTCCACCGGTCGCGTGACGCGATTTTCGACCTCGGAGGGCGTGGCGCCGGGCATGCTGATGAACACGTCGATCATCGGCACCTTGATCTGCGGTTCCTCTTCGCGCGGCAGCATCCACACCGCGAAGAGTCCAAGCAGAATCGACGCGAGGACCGCGATCGGCGTCAGCTTGGAATTGATGAAAAAGGCGGCGAGCCGGCCGGCCGTGCCTTGGGTCGGGTCGGCGGAGCTCATGGTTGCAGCTGCAGGGGCTGGCCGTCGCGCAGCTGGGTCGGCGGGGCGACCACGACGGCTTCGCCGGCGTCGAGCCCGGAGAGAATCTGGATGGTGTCGCCGGACTGCGCGCCCGTGCGGACGAGGCGCAATTGCGCGCGACCATCAATCGCCACATAGACGCGCTTCATCTGGCCGAAGGCCTGCACGGCGGTGGCGGGGACGCTCAGGACGGTGGCTTCGCCGGTGGGCCAGAGCGCGCGGATGAATTGGCCAGAACGGGCTGCCGAGCCGTCGGGCAGCGCGATCTTCGCGAGGCGCGTGCGCGAGGTGGGATCGGCCGACGGGGAGAGCTCGACGAGCCGGCCCTCCAGGGTGGTCTCATCCAACTGGAGGCCGACGGCGGTGCCGACCGGCAGGGTGGCGAGCGATTCCGGCACCGGCACCTCGGCGCGCAGGTTGGTTGAGCCCTCGACGGTGAAAAGCGGCTGGCCCGGGGCGGCGAGGTCGCCGGCATTGATCAGGTCTTCCGTGATCACGCCGGCAAACGGCGCGCGAATCGTGGCGTAGCCGGCCAGGGCTTCGGCCTCCGCGACCGCGGCCCGGGCCAGGCGCAGCCGGTCGGCGGTGGCGCGGACGGTTTCAGCCGCGGCGGCGCCCTTGGCCTCCAGGGCGGTTTCGCGCGCGTGGTCGCGTTCGGCCTGGGCCAGCGCGGCCCGGGCTTGTTCCAGGCGGGCGCCGAGCTCGGTGGCGCGGATTTGCACCAAGACTTCACTAGCCTGCACGACCTGCCCGACGGCAAGCCGGGCCGCCTCGACTGTGCCCATCACGCGGGCGGCCACCAGGGCCCGGTCGTGCGGCCGGACCACGCCGGCCACGGGCCGGACCTGCGGCTGGGTGACGACACGGACCGGGGCGGTGCTGACCGCAATGGCCGGCCGGGCGGCCGCGGGAGCGGTCGCATCGGGCCGGCTGCAGCCGGTGACCGCGGCGAGGGCGAGGGCGAGGAGGAAAGGACGGTGCATGGAATCAGTTCTTGGGCACGCCGCCGAAATGGACGACGTCGTGGGCGTCGACCCAGCCGAGGGCGCGCAGGATGAGCGTGGGCGGACAAAAGCCGGTGAAGGCGGATTGGATCAAGTTGACGCCGACAAAGGTCGGGAGGAGCAGCCACCAGGCGTTGACCCAGTGGGCGAGGGCGAGGCCGAGGAGCACGAAGGTGCCGGCGAGGACGCGGACGAGGGATTCGGTTTTCATGGGCGGAAATAAAACTATATGAGTATATGCGTATATACTTGCAAAGAAGTCAAGCGTTCTTTGAGTGGGCGCATGGCCCGAAAGTCCCACCGTCCGTTGTCCGAGGACGCGCTGCAGCTGGTGGCGGCGCGCTTCAGCGTGCTGGCCGAGCCGATGCGGCTGCGGCTGATCCAG
The DNA here is from genome assembly GCA_049425105.1 of Cephaloticoccus sp. Lineage (GTDB taxonomy): Bacteria > Verrucomicrobiota > Verrucomicrobiia > Opitutales > Opitutaceae > Cephaloticoccus. Next base: position 6,083 of record JBMSWZ010000046.1, on the reverse strand, counting down.
GCCCTGTTTGCGGGCGAAAAGAACGTCGGCGACCTCGTCTCCGCCACGGGCGGGACCCAGGCGAACGTCTCGCGGCACCTGCAGACGCTGACGGCCGCGCATATCCTCGCGCGGCGCAAGGACGGCCTGCAGGTCTTTTACCGGATCAGCGACCCGAGCATCCCGCAGCTGTGCGACGTGGTGTGCACCGCGATCGAGAAGCAGCTGGCGAAGCAGGCCAAGGTGCTTGCGGCCTGAGGGGGAAATTTCGAAGCCAGGAAGCCATGACGGTCTGATTCCTGGCTTCTTGGTTTCTGAATTCTCCGCTGGGTCTCTGCGCCTCTGCGTGAGATGTTGTGTGCCGAGACCTACGCGCCGATCCGGGCGGAGGGGTTCACGCAGAGCCGCCGAGACGCAGAGGGTTTGGGATGAAAATTCGGAAGCCAGGAAGCCACGAGGATTCGATTCATGGCGTTCTGACCTCTGAGTTCCCCTTTGCGTCTCCGCGCCTCTGCGTGAAAGTCTCGGTCTGCCATCACCTCAGTCCACTCCCGCGCCGAGGGAAATCATGCTGAAGCCATGAAGCCAAGAAGGTCCGATTCCTGGCTTCTTGGCTTCTGAGCTTTACTCCGGGTCGGAGCGCCTCACTTGGTCAGCTCGTAGAGCGCGTAGCCGGCGAAGAGGTTGGGCAGGATGGGGCAACGGGTCTTCCAGTCGCCGAGGAGGTGGACGCGGCGGCTGATGCGGATGCCCTTGGTCGCGCAAAAATGTTCGAAGTCGGCGATCGTGACCGGATTGGACGGCCGGCTTTCAAACCACTCGGTGGTGTAGACGGCGTTGCGCGTCTTGCGGCCGCGCACGAGCGCGTCGAGGCGGTTCTTCCAGAAGCCGTGGTTGACGAAGCCCACGGTCACGGCGCGGCTGACGCGCAGCGCCTCGAGGATGACGTCGGTCGGGTCGTCGAGTTCCTGCACGGTGCGCGAGCAAATGACGCGGTCAAAGGCGTTGTCGGCGAAGGCGCGGGTGAAGGTGTGCATGTCGCCCTGGTAGGCGGTGACGCCGCGCTGCACGCAGGCGGAGATCTTGTGGAAGCTGAGGTCCACCCCGATGCCGGTGACCTGCTTCTTCTGCGCGAGGTAGGTCAGGAGGGCGCCGCGGCCGCAGCCGAGGTCGAGCACGCGCGTGCCGGGCTCGACCCATTCGCCGATGATGTCCATGTCCACGGTGCGTTTCTCGACGGGCTGGCTCATGGTCAGATGGCGAAATCGACGACGGCGTCCTGCTGGCGTTCGAGGAAACCGCGGACGAGCGCGTAAAGGTCCTCCGATTCCAGGAGGAAGGAGTCGTGGCCGAGGTCGGTGGCGAGCTCGGCATAGCTGGCGTGCTTGCCGGCGCGGAGGAGGGCGAGGGCGATGTTGCGGTTCTGCTCGGGCGGGAAAAGCCAGTCGCTGGTGAAGCCGACGACCAGGGTCTCGGCCTGGACGGGCGCGAAGGCGGCCTCCAGCGAACCGTAGGCGTGCGCGAGGTCGAACTGATCGAGCGCCCGGGTGATGTAGAGGTAGGAGTTGGCGTCGAACCGGTTGATGAAGCTTTGGCCCTGATAGCGCAGGTAGCTCTCGACCTCGAACTGGATGTCGAAGGTGTAGGCGTCGCCGTTGGCGGCGTCGGCGCGCTTGCGGCGGCCGAACTTGCGGTCCATCGAGGCGTCGGAGACGTAGGTGATGTGCGCCATCATGCGGGCGATGGCGAGGCCGACGCGCGGGCCGCCGTCGGCCGGGTAATGGCCTTGGTTCCAGGCGGGGTCCTGCATGATGGCCTGGCGGCCGACTTCATTGAACGCGATGGCCTGCGCGCCCTCGCGGGCGGTGGTGGCCATGGCGAGGAGCCGGCGGACAAACGCGGGATAAAGGATGGCCCAGAGCATGGCCTGCATCCCGCCCATCGACCCGCCGATGACGGCGTGCAGCTGGGCCACGCCGAGGTGGTCCATGAGCAGCTTCTGCGCGCGCACCATGTCGTGGATAGTGACGAAGGGAAACTCGATGCCGTAGCTCTTGCCCGTGGCGGGATTGATCGAGGACGGGCCGGTGGTGCCGGAGCAGCCGCCAAGGCAGTTGGAGCAGATGACGAAGAAGCGGTTGGTGTCCACGGCCCGGCCGGGGCCGATGAGGTTGTCCCACCAGCCGGGCTTGCGGTCGTCAGGCCCGTGGCGACCGGCGCAATGGTGGTCGCCGCTCAGCGCGTGGCAGATGAGGATGGCGTTGTCGCGCGCGGCGTTGAGCTCGCCATAGGTCTCGTAGCGCAGGGTGAAGCCGGGGATGACCTGTCCGCTCTTGAAGGTGAACGGCTGCGGGTGCACGAAGTCGCGGGGCGTGACAATACCGACCCCGCCGTCCGCGGACGCGGGGGCGGCGGACGCGGAGACGTCATCCAAATCGGGCATGGCTAAAGGAGACAGCGGTTGCGGCGGGGAGGCAAGCGGCCGGCGGGTCATACGGCCGGGGGCCGCCGCGCCGGTTATTCGTGGGCGGCGGCGCTGACGGCGTCGTCCATCTCCTCGTTGGAGAACACGGCCTGCACGTCGTCGAGCTCCTCGAGGTGGTCGTGGAGTTTCACCAAGGTCTTGGCCACGGCGATGTCGGTGACCGGGATCGTGGTGGTCGGGATGTAGCTGATCTCGGCGCTCTCGGTCTTGAGGCCGGCGTTTTCGAGCGCGTGGCTGACCTTGTCGAATTGGTGGATGTCGCAGCGGATTTCGAAGCCATCGGCGCTGGTGAGGACATCGTCGGCGCCGGCCTCGAGGGCGATTTCCATCAACTGGTCCTCGGTGGCCTGGTCCTTGGCGATGAGGAACTGGCCGGCGTGGAGGAATTGAAAGGCGACCGCGCCGCTCTGGGCGAGGTTGCCGCCGAGCTTGGCGAAGGCGGAGCGCACTTCCTGGGCGCTGCGGGTCTTGTTGTCGGTGGTGACCTTCACTACGAAGGCGACGCCGCCGGGGCCGTAGCCCTCGTAGGTGATTTCCTCGAACACGACGCCGGGGAGTTCGCCGGTGCCCTTCTTGATGGCGCGGTCAACGTTGTCGACCGGCATGTTGGCGTCGCGCGCCTTGAGGAGGAGGGTGCGGAGCCGGGCGTTGCCGTCGGGGTCGCCGCCGCCCGCCTTGGCGGCGAGGGTGATGTCGCGGGAGAGACGGGAGAACACCTTGCCCTTGCGGGCGTCGGTGACGGCCTTGATCCGTTTGACTTTGGACCACTTGTTATGTCCGGCCATGGCGGGGGGTCAGGATTTGCGCGGCGTGACGTTCTTCACCTTGCGGCCGCCGGCGGGGGCGGGGGTCGGGGCGGGATCACCATCATCCTTCATGCGGTTGACGATGAGTTGCTGCACGATGGTGAAAAGGCCGTTGACCGTGGAGTAGAGCGCGAGGGCGCACGAGAAGTTGTAGCAGATCAGGGTGAAGACCCAAGGCATGAACTTCATGATCTTCATCTGCGCGTTGTCGGTCGTCGGCGTGGGCGTGAGCCGCATCTGGATGATCATGGTCGCGCCCATGAGCAGCGGGAGGATGTTGAGCGGCAGGCCGAAGATGCGGGCGACCGTGTCGGTGGTGGTGAGGTCCGGCGCCCAGAGGAAGGCCTCGAAGCGGAGCTCGGCCGCGCTGTGCAACATGGCGAAGAACGCGATGAAGAACGGCATGGTGACAAAGATCGGCAGGCAGCCGCCGAGGGGGTTCACCTTGTGCTTCTTGAAGAGTTCCATCGTCGCCTGCTGCATCTTCTGCGGGTTGTCCTTATACTTTTCGCGCAGGGCCTGCATTTCCGGCTGGAGCTTCTGCATGCGCTTGCCGGAGCGGGAGGCGGAGAGCGTCAGGGGCAGGAACACAAACTTCAGGATCAAGGTGGTGATGACGATGGCCCAGCCCCAGGCCCACTGCGGGGACAGCGGCTCCATCCATCCGTGCACCCACGTCATGATCGTGAGCAGGAGCGGGGCGAAGAATTCCGAGAAGAAGATCTTGTTGAAGAAATAGGGGGCGAAGTTGAGGACGCTGTCCTGATCCTGGTCGAACACGTTGCTGTCGCTCAGGCGGCGGTATTCCTTTGGCCCGACGTAGAAATCCATCCCGAGCGTGACCGAGCCCTGGGGGGCCAGCGGGGCGACGTCGAAGCGCGTCTCCGCCCCGAGGCCGAACTTCTGCGGACCGGGCTGGGCCGGATCCAGCGGCAGCGGAACGCGCCGCGTGACGAGACCGGTGCCGGGCTGGTCGGGCGTGAGGACGCTGGTGAAGAATTGGTTGCTAAGCGACGCCCAGTTCACCGCCGTGGGCGTGGTCAGCACCGGGGTCGGGGCGTTGGAGCCGATGCCAAAAAAGGCGAGAAAGTCGCCGCCCTGGAGCGCGGAGTGCTCGATGAACTCCTGATCCTTGCCGTTCGAGTAGCCGCTGGTGAGCTGCTGGCCGTAGACGTCGTCGCTGGTGGCCTTGACGGTGCCGAGGCTGACGGCGAGCTGGGGCAGCGGGAGCGTTTCGTTGGTGAGGTTGCGCAGCGTGGTATCGTGGCGGAGCTGGTAGGGGTCGGTGCCCTCCTCGGAGCCGTCGGGCAGGAAGTACCGGCGCGTGACCTCGATGCGGTTGTCGAGGATGGCGCGATAGACGACCTCCTTGGCGGACTTCACCACGATTTCGTAGCCGGCGTATTGGTCGAGACCGGGATAGTCGACGAGGCCAAGCATGGGGCCGGTGCGGACCTCGTTGAAAACGTAGCGCTGGGTCGAGCCAAGGGTCTCGGAGAATTGGCGGAGGGCGACCTCCTTGATGGCGCCGCCGAAATTGGAGAGGCGGACCTCGACCATGCCGTTGGCGAGCAGGCTGACCTCGTCGCCACTGCGGTCGGCGGGCAGGGCCTTCAGCTCGGACGGAGCCGTGGTGGCGACCGGCGTGGTCGCCGCGGCCGGAGCGATGGCGGTGGGGTTCGCGGCGGCGGGGTCACCCGCGGCGGTGGCGGCCGGGGCGGCGTCCGGGGACGGCGGCACCGGCTTCGGCGAGTTGAAATACATGCTCGCGATCGCAGCCAGAAGCAGCGCGACGCCGATGGTGAGGTTCTTCTTATCCATGGGAAAGGGAGCGGGGGGCGAGGTCGGCCGGGGTCACGCGCGTGCAGGCGGGGCGGGTCCGCGGCGGGACGGGATCAATCCCGCCCGGGTGCAACGGCGTGCACTTAAGGAGGCGGCGCAGCGCCAGCCAGGAGCCGCGCATCGCACCGTGTCCGCGCAGGGCCTCGATCGCGTAGTGCGAACAGGTCGGGTAAAACCGGCAGCCGCAAGCCGGGCCGAAGACGGCGGGTAGCACCGGGGAAAGGAGGCGCTGGTAAATCCGCAACAAGCCGATCAGCAGCGCGGCCGGCAGGGCCGCGGGGCGAAACGTCGGTTGGTCGGGGGAGTCAGGCATGGGTCGGGGCGGACAACTGGCCGCAAAGGGTGGTGAAACGTCCCTCCACCGTGGCGAAGGGCAGGCGATTCAGCAACCGCCGGGCCACCAAAAGCAGATCGCCGCTTGGGGGCAGCAGCAGCTGGTGGCGGCGGAAGATCTCGCGCAGGCGGCGCTTGGCGCGGTTGCGGCGAACGGCATCACCGACGGCCGCGGTGGAGGCGACGACCCCGACGCGGCGGAGGGTCACGGACGCGTCCGGTGACGGCCACCACCACAGGGTGAACGCATCGCAGTGCAAACGCCGGCCTTCTTCCCGCACGCGGCGGAAATCGCTCTGGCGGCGCAGGTGCTGCTCAGGGCGGAGACGCATGACGCGGGCACCGGCGCGGACGCAGTCCGGGCTCAGACGACAGTCAGACGCTTGCGGCCCTTGGCCCGGCGGGAAGCGAGGACCTTGCGGCCGCTCTTGGTGGCTTTGCGGGCGCGGAAACCGATCTGGCGGGCGCGCTTTTTGCGGTGTGGACGAAAAGTGGGTTGCATGGCTATGGACTGATTAAGAGTTGACTGGAGTGCCCGAGCTCACGGGCGGTGTCAAGGGCATGGTTTTTTTTGGGGGGGGTCGGGCCCGGCGGCCCCGGCCACAAAGGGCCAACAGGACGATGACCGCCGTCACGAA
>JBMSWZ010000045.1:0-7809 GCA_049425105.1 Cephaloticoccus sp. | reverse complement strand
GAGGAAGACGCCGAAGGCGGGCGTTAGGCCGGGGAGGATGAGGCCGGTGTAGGTGTTGAGCAGGTCGAGCTGGTAGAGGAGCTGGAAGCCGGGGGCGAGGAGGAGGGGGCCGGGAATGATCAGGGCGGTGAGCACGAGGGTGGTCACGGCCTCGCGTCCCTTGAACTCTAGTTTGGAAAGAGCATAACCGCCCATGGAGCAGAAGAGCACGGTCAGGATGGCGTGAACCGAGGCGAGAAACGCCGAATTGAGCATCGCGCGCGGGATGCCGAGTTCGGTGAACAGCTGGATGAAGTTGTCCAGCGTGATGCGGTCCCAGCCAATGCCGAACAGGCCGTCGCCGGCGGGAAGGAAGAGCGTGGCGGCATAGTCCAGACGGCTCTTCAGGGCGCCCGCCAGCATGTGGGCAAACGGGATCAGCGTGATGATGGCGAAGACGACCAGCATCACGTAGACCAGCGCGGCGGCGATTTTCTTGGCGGGCATGGTCAGACTTCCTCCCGGCGCTTGAGCAGCTTGCGCTGAATCAGGGCGATGGTGATGAGCATCAGGGCGAGCACCCAGCCGATGGTGCTGGCGTAGCCGAGGTCGCCGGTCTGGAAGCCGGTTTGATACAGATACATCACGATGGTGAGGCCGCGGTTGTCGGGCCCGGCGCTGTCGTTGAGCATGATGTAGCTCAACTCGAAAAGCTGGAAGCTGCCGATGATGGAGAGCAGGGTGACGAAGCCGGCGATCGGGGTGATCTCCGGCAGCGTGATGTGCCAGAAGCGCTGCCACGGGCCCGCGCCGTCAATCTCCGCCGCCTCCAGCAGGTCCTTTGAGACATTCTGCAGCGCGGCGAGGAAGTAGACCATGTTGAAGCCGGCATACATCCAGACCGCGGCGATGATCAACGCGCTCATCACGTAGTTCTGCGTCCACGCGAAATCCGGGTTCCACGCCGACGTGAGGTTGTGCAGCATGACGTTGAGGAGTCCGGTGCGGCGCTCAAAGATCGGCGCAAACAGCATCGCGACGAACGGCAGGCCGACGAGCGAGGGCGAGAAAAAGATCAGCCGGAACAGGGCGCGGCCCCGCAGGGCGGGGCGGTTGAGCAGCAGGGCCAGGCCGAGCGCGATGGGCAGTTGGATGAAGAGCGAACCGAGGGCGAACTTCACCGTGTTGCCCGTGGCCTGCCAGAAAAGCGGGTCGGTCAGGAGGAACTTGAAATTGTGCAAGCCGACCCACTCGGAGCGGCCGGGCCCGTAGGTCTGCTGCATGGCGAGCGCCAGCGAGTGAACCAGCGGCCAGACCGTAAACAGGGCGAACAGCCCGAGGAAGGGCGCGAGGAAGAGCCACGGGGCCAGGTTTAGGCGACGTTTCACGGTTGGTCCTTCTGCAAGAAGACGTTGCGGGAGATCAGGCGCTGCAACGACGCCTGGGCCTCGTCGAGCAGGCGCTGGGACTCGGGCAGGAGGGCGTCGGCATTATAGATGCCGTTGCGGTCCGCGTAACTTTTCAGCGCGATGGCGACACTCACGAGCATCTGGGCGGCCGTCTCGTTGTAAGGCGAGGAAGGGCGCGGGGGGACGTCGGGCGCTTGTTCGATAAACATGCGGCCCAGCGGCTGCCCGCTGAAGAAAGGATCGGGCTCGTCGTAAAAGGGCAGCTTCCACATCTGCTTGGCGGGCGAGATGATGGATGTCTCGCGAAAGGTGTGCTCGGCCAGATCGGGATTGAGGTAGAGGTATTTGGCCAGGGCCCAGGCCTCCTCGATGTGCGGGCTCTTTTTGTTGAAGCCGATCATCGTGCCACCGGCGACGCTCGTGCGGCGTCCGCCCTTGCTCCAAGCGGGCAGGGGCATGACCTTGATCAGGCCGGCAAGCCCGGGGTTCTCGACCTTCCACATGCCGGCCATCCAGTCCGGCATCAGGGTGCCGATGACAATGCCATCGAGACGCTGGCGGTGCCCCGCGGCGGTCGAGGCGCCGACGTCGATGCAGGTGCGGTCCGGCCCGGCATACCACGTGGTGATTTCGGCGAGGACCCGCGCGCTGATCGGGTTGTTGAAGGTCGGATGGTCGTTGGCGTCGAACAACGCGCCGCCGGCCTGCAGAATGAGCATGTTGATCACATCACCGCGCGTTTCGGCGGCGGTGAGCAGGTAGCGGTCCGGCCGGCCATCGCCGTCGAAGTCCTGCTGCAGCGGCTTCATGACGCGGAAGTAGTCCTCCCAGGTCTCGATCTGCGACACGTCGATGCCGGCGGCCTCGACGAGGTCGGAACGATAGGCGAGGAGCACCGGGTGCACGTCGTGGGGCAGACCGAAGATGCGGCCGCGCGAAGTGTAAGGCGCGAAGGACGGGGTGTTGATGAGGTCGTAGATGCCCTCGTCGTGGAGCCGCTGCGTCAGGTCGAAAAATCCGACCTCATCCACGGGGCCGAGGAACGCCTTGGCGGCGATGCCCAAATGCACCTCCAGCACATCGGCGACCGGCGTGCCGGAGAGGAAGCCGGCCAGCATGCGGCGCTCCTGCGCGCGGGCATGGAGGAGGTGCAGGCCAAACTGGGCGTCGGGGTGCTCCCGGTTCCATTCAGCGACGAGCGGCACGTAGGCGTCGTAGTGAAATTTGGCGGAGGTCCAGACCGGGATGCCCTCGACCTTCTTGGCGGGCAACAGGGCGACGATGGTGGTGGTGCCGACGGCGATTGTGAGGATCACCAGCGCGCCGGGGGAAAAGAAACGGCTGACCAGAGTGCGCAGCGCCTGGATCATCGGAGGAGTGAGCCGCTAACGCCGACAAACGCGCCGGGACAACGGCGGCTGGAAGGCGGGCTGTGGCGGGAACGTGGCATGGGACGATAGACGCGGTTACCGTGGCGGGTGAAGGGGGTTTGGCAACCCGGAATCTGGGCAAAGCGCGACTCTGTGCGCGCGACCGGAGCGGAGCCAAGGCCGGCGCCCGCCACCGCGGCATGAAAATCATTTCAGTTCTTGCGGCGCCGTTTTTTTTGCGCCAAGTTCCGCGGCCTGTCTCTCAAGGCGCGGTAGCCAAGTGGTAAGGCCGAGCTCTGCAAAAGCTCTATGCGCCGGTTCGATTCCGGCCCGCGCCTCCACTCCTCGAAAGGAGTGCGGAAGACCTCAGGTGGAGACGACCACGGGCGGGGTGGTGTCGCCCTTTTGGTATTCCATCTGCACGGTGAAGCGGAAAATGCTGCCCTCACCCTTGCGACTCTCGACGGAAATGGAGCCGCCCATGAGTTCGCAAAGGCGCTTAGAGATTGCGAGGCCGATTCCGGTGTCGTTGCGCCGCCGGAGCAGGGAGCTGTCAACCTGGCTGAACGGCTGGAAGAGCTTGTCGATCTTGTCGGGATCGATGCCCGCGCCGGTGTCGGTGATGGTGAAGAACAGCCGCAGCGTGTGCAGGCCGTTGACCGGCTGGAGGCTCTTGCTGCAGGACACAGTGGCGTCGATCCGGCCGCGCTCGGTGAACTTCACCGCGTTGCCGAGGAGATTGGTGAGGATCTGGCGAAGGCGGGTCTCATCGCCCAGCACGATGGCGTGCCTCCTGGGTGAAAAAGGCGCAGACATCGCCCAGCGTCTTGTGCATCGCGAAGGGCGCGTGCTCGATCTCGATCTTGCCGGCTTCGATCTTGGACAGGTCAAGGATGTCGTTGATCAGTTTGGCGAGCGACTGACCGCTGCGCCGGATCATGTTTACGTGCTCGCGTTGCTCTTGATTGAGCTCGGTGCCGGCCAGCATGTCGGCGAAGCCGCTGATGCCGTTGATGGGCGTGCGGATCTCGTGGCTGACAACGGCGAGAAAGTGGCCCTTGGCCTGATCGGCGGCCTCGGCGGTTTCCTTGGCGCGAAGGAGCGCGGCCTCGGCCTGCTTGCGTTCGGTGATGTCGTGGCCGACCGCCTGGTATTCGAGGATTGCGCCCTGAGCGTCGTAGATCGGGCGCTGGGTCCAGCTGATGGTGACGACGCGGCCTTCCGCGAGCGGGAGTTCGTGTTCCCGCGTCTGGGTCTCATGGCTGGAAATGCGACCGGCGTCGAGGAAGGGGATGGGCTCGCCCACGAGCTCATTGCGCTTCTTGCCGAAGGCGCGGGCGTAGGAGCCGTTGACGAAGGTGAGGCGGCCGTCGGGCTTGTAGCGGCAGATGAGGTCGATCTGGTCCTCGACGATGCCGCGGTAGCTGGCCTCGACCTCTTGCAACGACTTGGCCATGCGCTCGATCTTGCGGGCCAGGCCGATGATTTCGTCGTGATCGGAGGGCTCGGCTTCATCGTCGATGTCGCTCGGCGCCGCCTTGGCGGTTTCGCCCAGCGAGCGAATGCGCTCGACCATAGTGCGGTCCCACACGTAGCCCCCGAGCACGAGCAGCACGCAGCCCACGATGGCGAGACCGACGACGTAAAAGGCCGGCCCAAGCCGCTCGCGGATATCCTCCTGGATGATCAAGGCCAGCAGGGCGCACACCAGGCCACGGCAAGGGTCAGGATCAGGATCGTCTTGCGATGCGCGGATTCCAGCATGACGGATAGGCGGAAGCTGCCGGGTGGGCGCTGAAAAGTCTAACCGAAACATGCGTGACGGAGGAATTGGTTGCACTGCCCCGGGAAGCCGTCTTCAAGACCTGCTCGTCACGCGCAATCGTTCACCCCTTGCATCCTCGCATGTCATCGTCACCCAAGCAGGCCCTCATCTTTCAAGGCGGCTGGGACGGCCATCAGCCGGTCCAGTGCGCCGAACTCTTCGCCACCAAGCTCACGAAGCGCGGTTTTTCCGTCGCGGTCGTCGACCGCCTGGAGGCGCTGGAGGATGCGGACCGCCTGAAAGCACTGGACCTGATCATACCCCTCTGGACCTGCGGCCAGCTGAGCGGCTCCCAGGAGAAGAACCTGGTCGACGCGGTCATCGCGGGCACGGGCATCGCGGGTTTTCATGGCGGCATGTGCGACGCGTTCCGGGGCTCCATCAATTACCAGTGGATGACCGGCGGTCAGTTCCTGAGTCATCCCGACAACATCAAGGATTATACCATCCGCATCGTGAATCACGACGATCCGATCACGGCCGGGATTCCCGACTTCAAGGTGAAGAGCGAGCAGTATTACATGCTGGTGGATCCGCGCAACGAGGTGCTCGCCGTGACAACGCACCAGTCGGTGAGCGCGCCCTGGACTAACGGCGTGGAAATGCCGTTTGTCTGGAAGAAGGTGCACGGCGCCGGCCGCGTCTTCTACTCGGCGAGCGGACACCAGCGCAGCGAGTTCGACAACTTCCCCGAACAGCTTGAGCTCACCCTCCGCGGCATGGCCTGGGCGGCGCGCTGATTTTTCCCATGAAGCCCCACTTCTCGAACCCCGCCGATATCAAGGTGGCTGTCGTCGGCTACGGCGGCATCTACAACATGGGCCGGATTCATCTGCTCGACGTGCAGAAGGCCGGCATGACGCCCCGCGCGGTCGTCGAGCTGGACGCCGAGCGGCTCGCATTGGCCCCGCAGGATTTTCCCGGCATCCAGACCTACACCTCTGTGGAAACCATGCTGGCCGAGTCCGACGCCAACCTGGTCATCCTGATCACACCGCACAACACCCATGCGCCGCTGGCCCTGCAGTGCATCGCCGCCGGCCGTCACGTGGTGTGCGAAAAGCCCTTTGCGATCACGACCGAGGAATGCGACGCGATGATCGCCGCCGCCAAGCAGGCCGGCGTGATGGTCTCGACCTTCCACAACCGCCACTGGGACGGCTCGGTGGTCAACGCCCTCGAGGTCCTCAAGTCGGGCCAACTCGGTGACATTGTCCGAGTGGAGGCGCACATGGGCCAGCGGCAGAAGCCCGGCGACGTGTGGCGCGGCAGCAAGAGCATTTCCGGCGGCATCCTCTACGACTGGGGCGTGCACCTGCTCGAATACTCGCTGCAGCTGATCAATTCGGAGATCACCGAGGTCACGGGCTTTTCGAAGCGCGGCTTTTGGGCACCCGAGACTCGTTGGAAGGACGATACCATCGAGGATGAGGCCTTCGCGGTCGTGCGTTTCAAGAGCGGGGTCTGGCTCACGCTTTGCGTCACGCACATCGATTCGCTGCCCAAGCGTGGGATGGTCGAGGTGACCGGCACCAAGGCCTCGCTGTGGTGGGACTACGAGAAGCATGAAATCGTGTCCCGCGAGGGCAACACCTCGACGGTGGTGCAGGGGCGCAACCCGAAGGAAAAGTGGGAGAACTATTACGCGAACATCGCGGACCACCTCAGCAAGGGTGTGCCGCTCGTCATCACGCCGGAATGGGCGCGGCGACCGATCCACATCCTCGACCTCGCCAACCAAAGCGCGGCGCAGGGCAAGGCGCTGCCGGCGCTGTATAGCTGAATTGGTTTAACCGGAGGTCGCGGAGAACGCGGAGGGGGTTGTTATCCTCAACTCCCGATCCCGCACGGAGGGCAAGGCGGGGATCGGAGTCCCCGCCCTACACTGGGCTCTGCGACCTCTGCGAGCTCCTGTTAAACAAAAAGGCCGACCCTGGAGGGTCGGCCTTTTGCTGAGATGAAGCGCGGAATTACTTCGCGCGATTCCAGGACTTCGCGAGCTCCTTGCGGAGGATGGCGGCATCGGGCCACGCGGGGGCGAGGCCGGTGATGTTGTAGCCGGCGCCGCCCGCATGGTAGGGCCCGAGCTCCGGACAGACGTAGAGCGTGCGGTCGGCGTTCTGCTTCGCGCCCTTCCAGAGCTTTAAGAGGTCGTCGGTGAAGGCGAGGTAGCTCTTCACCTCGTCGGTGAGCTTGCCGTTGTGGGTCACGGACACCTGGCAGTGGTGGCCGTTGAACGGCCGGCAGTGCGCCTGCTCGGAGTTGGCCACGAGCTTGGCCTCCTTCAAGAGGTAGGAGCTGTAGTTGCCGGGGTGGATGTGCTTCACGACGGCGAAGTGCGAGAAGTCGAAGTTGATTTTGATCATCTTCCCCGTGGCCTTCTTGTAGAGGCGGGCGATCTCGTAGGTTTTCTCCGGCGTCTCCGTGCAGGTGTCGCGGTGAACCTCGAGGGACATGACGACGCCTCCGATCTTGTCGGCTTCCTTAATCATCTTGATCCAGTTCCGCGTGGCGACCTCGGGCTTGGTGTCCTCGTCGTCAAGCTGTACGTTGATGTGCACGGCGCCGGCGTCCTTCTGGGCCTGGATGGCCTTGGCGTATTCGGAGGCCTTGCCGGAGTTGTTGGAGATGAAGCCGAGCAGGTGCTTCAGGCCGTATTTTCCGGCGAGGCGGGCGTGCTCGGGTGTGAGGGCGGTGGTGATGCCGTCAAAGCCGGCGGCGGCAACCGCGGCGATTTTCTTTTCCAGCGACCATTCCTTCTTGGGGGAGGGATGGCCGACCAGGGACCAGAGATTACAGATGTGGGCGATTTTTGGCATGGGGATAAGAAACGAGGTTCAGGCGTGGCGGCCCTTGAAGGTGAGCTCGGCGACCCCGGATTTGTCCAGGGCGCCAAGACCGAGCGCGACCATCTTGTCGAACTGCTGCTTGGTGGCGCCGGCGAGGGGCAGGTTGATGCCGGCCTCGGCGCCGAGCACCCAGGCGATGGTGCTGTCCTTGGCGGCGTGGGCGGCGGAGAAGAAGCAGGCGTGGTCGCGGTTCTGCATGTCCTCGCCGTCGGTCTTGAGGACCTGCGAGTTGGCGCCGGTCTGGAGGAACACCTCGCGCAGCATGTCGAGATCAAGGCCGAGCGCGTGGCCGAGGCCGAGGCCTTCGGCGAGGCCGGCGGTGTTGATGTTCATGACCATGTTGACGAGGGCCTTCACCTGCGCGGCCTGGCCCGTCG
>JBMSWZ010000044.1:0-7935 GCA_049425105.1 Cephaloticoccus sp. | reverse complement strand
AAGATGAACATCATGAAAAGATTGTCCGCGAACACGATGCCGAGCATCGAGAACATGAAGATCGACAGGCCGCCGAAGTAGCGCGCGCGGGCCTTGTCGTCATGCATGTAGCCCGTGCTGAACAGGTGGATGAAAAAGCCGACGAAGCTGACCACGAAGAGCATGAGCGCCGCGAGGTCGTCGAACTTGAACCCGAGCGAGACGCTGAAGCTGCCGAAGCGCAGCCATTCCATCGACGCGGTGAAGCGCTCCCCGCCGAAGATGAGCCCGAGCGAGAGCCCGGCGAGCGCGGCGGCGGCGGTGACGGAGACCGCGGTGGCGATGGCACCCTGCCGACGCAGGAACAGCGCGATGAGCGCGGCCGAGGCCAGCGGGAGCATGAGAATGAGAAGGGCTTGTTGGACCGGCGTCATGGCGTCAGTTCTTCAAGGCGTTGAGTTCATCGACCTCGACCGTCACGCGCTTGCGGAAGAGCGCGACGATGATGGCGAGGCCGACCGCGACCTCGGCCGCGGCGACGGTGAGAATGAAGAACACGAAGACGTTGCCGTCCATCGTGCCGTTGAACCGCGAGAAGGCGACGAGCGCGAGGGTCGCGGCCACCAGCATGAGCTCAAGGCTGATGTAAATGATCAGCGTGTTCTTGCGCAGCAGCACGCCGAAGAAGCCGATGGCAAACAGCACGACGCTGAGCAAAATGCAGGTGTTGAGGGTCACGGTGATCATGAGGCGGCCTCCGCGGTGAACTTCTTGCTGAGCACGATCACGCCGAGCATGGCGATGAGGAGCAGGAACCCCACGACCTGCAGCGGCAGGAGGTAGGTGGTGAAGAGCGCCTCGCCGTAGGCCTTGAGGCTCGCGCCGGGAGCCGGCACGTCGGCCAGGGGCAGCGAGGCGAGCTGGCCGCGCGAGACGACGGCGACCACGCCGCTGACGAGCAGGCCGGCACCGACGACGGTGGCGAGGGCGGACACGCCCTTGAACTTCCACGCCGACGGGTGCTGCAGGTCGAGCAGCATGATGATGAAGAGGAAAAGCGCGACGACCGCGCCGGCGTAGACCAGCACGAGCAGCACCGCGAGGAGGTAGGCCTCGAGCAGGGCGAAGATGCCCGACACGCCGACCAGGCTGAGCAGGAAGCACAACGCGGCGTTGACGGCGTTGCGGCAGGCGATCGCCCCGACGGCGAAGATCACCGTGAAGCAGGCCAGGAAGTAGAAGAGGGAATCAACCATGGTCGTCGGATCAGTGGGCGTTGCCGTGCTCGGCCGCGGCCTTCTTCTTGTCCCACTTGAAATGCTGGTCCGGCAGGGTGCCGCCGAGCTCGTAGAGCTTGGTCTTGTCGTTGACCATCTCGGCGCGGGTGTAGCCGGTCATGGAAAATTGGTTCTGCAGGAAGATGGCCTCCTCGGGGCAGACCTCCTGGCACAGGCCGCAGTAGATGCAGCGGAGCATATCGATCTTGAATTCCTGCGGGCCCTTCTCGACGTGCTCGCAGCCGCTGCTCTCGGGCACCTCGCCCGGGGTGATGCGGATGGCCTTGGGCGGGCAGACAAATTCGCAGAGCTGGCACGAGACGCACTTCTCGCGGCCATTGGGATCCTTCACCAGCGTGGGGACGCCGCGGTAGCCGGTGGGAATCTCCGGGCGCACCTCGGGATACTCCATCGTGATCTTGGGCGCGAAGAGATGCTTGAGCGTGGTCTTCA
Source organism: Cephaloticoccus sp. (assembly GCA_049425105.1). Classification (GTDB taxonomy): domain Bacteria; phylum Verrucomicrobiota; class Verrucomicrobiia; order Opitutales; family Opitutaceae; genus Cephaloticoccus. The sequence continues at coordinate 6,226 of JBMSWZ010000044.1, read as the reverse complement.
GGCCGCTGGCGATCTGCGGCAGGTAAGTGCGCTCGGCGAAGGAAAGCGGTTTGCGATCGACTGGGATGACGGCCATGGCGCGAAAATCAGAGTTTGGGTTGCAGAAGCGCGATCGCGACGAGGTAGACGAGCAGGTTGGCGATCGCGAGCGGCAGCAGGCGCTGCCAGCCGAGCTTCATGACCTGGTCGTAGCGGAAGCGCGGCACCGTCCAGCGCACCCACATGAAGAGGAAGATGAGGGCGACGATCTTGCCGAGGAAGATGCCGATGGACACGAGGCCCGTGAGCAGCGGGTTGCCGGCGATGCCCAGGGTGTTGCCCAAGTCGGCCAGCGTGACCCACGGCAAGGGATTCCAGCCGCCGAGGAACAGCAGGGTGAAGACGCCGGAGCCGATGATCATGTGCGCGTATTCCGCGACGAAGAAGATGGACCACTTGAAGGCGCCGTATTCCGTGTGAAAGCCGCCGACGAGGTCGGACTCGGACTCGGGCATGTCAAACGGGTGGCGGTTGGTCTCCGCGAAGAGCGAGATCAGGAAGATGATCGCGCACAGCGGCATGGTGATGAGGAACCACGCGCCGCCCCAGAGACCCGGTTGCGACTGGAATTCCACCACGCGGGTGAGGCCGAGCGAGCCGTCCAGGCCGGGGGCGTTGATCCACAGGAAGACGGGCAGGACGGAGAGCGTCATCGACAGCTCGTAGGAGATAAGCTGAGCCGAGGCGCGCACGCCGCCGAGGAAGGGATACTTTGAGTTCGAGGCCCAGCCGGCAAGGATCAGCGAGTAAACGCCGAGCGAGGACACGGCGAAGACCGCGAGCAGGCCCACGTCGACATTGGCCAGGACGAGCGGCTGCACGGTCTTGCCATCGAGCCACGCGCCAAACGGCACGGCGACGACGGTGGTCAGCGCCGGGATCAGGGCCACGGCCGGCGCGAGGAAGAAGTAGAACTTGTTCACGTGACCCGGGACCGGGTCTTCCTTGAAGAGGAACTTCAGGCCGTCGGCCAATAGGTGAAACACGCCGAGGCGCTGGAGAAACTTGCCGACAAACGGAATCCACACGACCCACGGCACGATGGCACGGTTCGGCCCCGGGCGGCCCTGGATCCAGGCGGAAACCTTGCGCTCGGCCAACGAGCACGCGCCGGCCAGCGGGAAGATCACGGCGATGACCGCGAGGCCCTTGACGACACCTTGCACGAGCGGATGGAGGGTGGACCAGAATTCGATCATCGGGTCGGAATGTAGGGCGAGGTTTCCAAACCCCGCCGGGTTGAAGAATCATCGCCAAGGCGCGGCGGGGTTTGGAAACCCCGCCCTACAATAGCGGCTGAAAGTGAGGTGGCTTGAAAGGGCATCTCAGGCGGTAGTGGCGGCGGCGGTGGCCGGCTTGAAGTGCAGCGTCTCGCCCTCGGCAAAGGGCAGCGCGGCGAACGGCGTGGCGTCGAGCAGGAGGCCGTCGGCGGGAAGATTTTGCCAGGTCATGGTGGCAAGCGCGGGCACCTCGGCGGCGAGCGCGGTCCAGACGCCGGCGAGGTCGCCGGGAACGTTGCCGCCACCGACGGAGGTGACGAGCTTGGCGAGGACCGCGAGGTCATCGCTCGCGCCCGCCGGACCGGGGACGGCCTTGGTGAACTTCTGGATGCGGAACTGCTGGTTCACCAGCGTGCCGGACTTTTCGAAAACGGTGAGCGTCGGGATCAGCACCTGGGCGGCCTCGCTGGTGGCGTTGGCGTTGGTGCCGAGGTAGACGACCGCGACCTTGGCGAGCTGCGCCGCGGAGAGACCGGCGGCGGCGAGGTCCTCGCCGACCGAGACGACGGTCTTGATCTTGCCGGCGTCGATGTCGGCCGCGAGGGCGGCGAGCCCGCCGAGGCGGACGGCGGCTGGGGCAGCGGCGCGCTCGCCGCTGGGGGAACGCGGCGGGGGCGCCGCGTCTCCAACCTGAGGAAGCTTAGAAATGAGACCCGTGACGAGCGCGCCGCGCAGGTTGGGATTGCGGTCGGCGGAGAGCAGGAGGCCATCACCCTCCCCCACCCGGCTGACCAGCGAAACGGAGGCGTTGAGCGCGGCGGCGAGTTTCTTGGTGAGGAACTGTTCCTCGACCGAGCTGCGGCCGGAACCCACGACGGCGACGCCGCCCGCGGAGGCGAGCTGCGCGACGGTGTTGACCGCGATGTCGAGCGAGCTGTCCTGGCCCTCGACCTTGACGCCCTTGAGGCGGTCGGCGGCCTGAACCTGTTTGTAAAGGAGACGGCCGCTGTCGGTCATCCACGTGTCGTTCACGCCGTCATTCTGGCGCGGCGTGATGCGGTAGATGACGCCTTCGCGGGACCACACGGTGGTGTTGACGCCGACGGAAGACTCGGTGTCGATCGACGGCGTCTGCTTGAGGAACCAGACGCGCATCTTGAACCGGAAGTCGGTGCTGGTGAGCGCGCCGACCGGGCAGATGTCGACGGTGTTGAGCGAGTAATTGTTGGCGAGCTCCTTGCCGGGGAAGCAGGTGAGCGTCGAGTAGCTGCCGCGGTCGACGAACCCGAGGACGTCGTCCTTGGCAATCTCGCGCGAGAAGCGGATGCAACGCGAGCAGAGGATGCAGCGCTCGTCGTCGAGCGTGACGCGGGGCCCAAGGCGGGTGCGCTTCGGCTTCACGTTCTTCTCCTCGATGAAGCGCGAGTAGCCGCGGCCGTAGCCGGTGGCCTGTTCCTGCAGCTTGCACTCGCCGGCTTGGTCACAGATCGGGCAGTCGAGCGGGTGATTGATGAGGAGGAACTCCATCACGCCCTCGCGGGCGTCCTTCACCATCGGCGAGGTGGTCTTGACGTGCAGGCCCGGCATCGCGTTGGTGCCACAGCCGATCTGCGGGCGCGGGATCCAGTTGATTTTCTGCTTCCCGGTGGCGGGATCCATGATTGGCGCCTTCGTGGCGGGGTCGACGGCCGGCATGCCCATTTCGATGAGGCACATGCGGCAGTTGCCCGCGACGGTGAGCTTCGGGTGATAGCAGTAATGCGGGACGTCGACGCCGAGCTGGCGCGCAGCCTCGATCACGTTCGTGCCCTTGGGCACGGCGATCTCCTTGCCGTCGATGTTGACGGTGACGAGGTCGGGTTTGGCAGGCTGGATCATTGCGAAAGGGTGCGGAGGTCAGACGAGGTTCAGGGCGTCGGCGGGCTTGGACTGCTTGGTCTCGGCGTAGCCCTCGAACTCGTCCTTGAACTTGGTGAGGAAGCTTTGGGTCGGCCACGAGCAGGCTTCGCCGAAGGCGCAGATGGTGCGGCCGGGAATCTGGTCGGCGACGCCCTTAAGGAGCGCGGCGTCCTCCTTGCGCGCGACGCCATGCACCATGCGGGAGGAAATTTTCTTCATCCACAGCGAGCCTTCGCGGCAGGGGGTGCACTGGCCGCAGGACTCGTGGGAGTAGAACGCGTTGATGTTGGCGAGGGCCTCGACCATGTTGACCGAGTCGTCCATGACGATGACGCCGCCGGAGCCGCCCATCGTGCCGATCATGGCGAGCGAATCGAAATCCATCGGCACGTCCTCGACGCCCCAATCGTATTCGGCGCCGGCGCGGGTCTTGCCCTTGAAGCGCTCGCCGAACTTCAGGATCTTGGCGGAGGAGCCGCCGGGGATGACGGCCTTGAAGGTGCGGCCGTCGCGCGGTCCGCCGCAAACTTCGTTGAGCAGCTGGCCCATCGTGATCTTGCCGCACTCGAACTCGTAGTAACCGGGCTTCTTGACGTGGCCGGAGACGCAGAAGATGCGGGTGCCGGTGTTGCCGGCGGTGCCGATTTTCGCGTATTCGTCGCCGCCCATGCCGATGATGTGCTTCACGTGGCAGAGCGTCTCAACGTTGTTCACAATCGTCGGGCACTGGTAGAGGCCGAGGACCGCGGGGAAATACGGGGGCTTGATGCGGGGGTTTGCGCGCTTGCCCTCGAGCGACTCGATCAGGCCGGTCTCCTCGCCGCAGATATACGCGCCGGCACCGCGGTGCACGAAAATCTCGCAGGAGTAGTCGGTGCCGAGGATGTTGGCGCCGACGAGGTTCTTGTCGCGGGCCTCCTGGATGGCTTTCTCCAAAATTCGCGCGCCGTGCGGGAATTCGCCGCGGATATAGATATAGGCCTGCTTCACGCCGTTAGCGAAGCACGAGATTATCGTGCCCTCGATCAACTGGTGCGGATCCTGATGGATGATGTAGCGGTCCTTGAAGGTGCCGGGCTCGGACTCGTCGGCATTGACGATCAGGTAGATCGGCTTGCCGGACTTGCGGTCCACCAAGCTCCACTTCACGCCGCAGGGGAAACCGGCGCCGCCGCGGCCGCGCAGGCCGGACTTCTTGACCTCTTCACGCAGGTCCTCGGGCTTTTGCGTGACGGACTTCTTCAGGGTCTCGTAACCGCCGTGGCGGATGTAGCAATCGATATCGTTCGAGTAGCCGGCCTCGTCGATGTGCTGGAAAATGATGCGTCGTTGTTCGGGCATGGCGGTCAGCGTTGGGCGGCTTCGGCTTTGATCTGGGCGGCGAGCTGCTTCGCCTTGGCGGCGTCGACGTGCTCATGCAGCTCGTCGTCCACCATGACGACCGGACCGGAGCCGCAGCTGGCGAGACACTCGACGAACTCGACGGTCACCTCGCCGTCGGGCGAGACCTCGTTGAGGCCGGTGTTGAACTCCTGCTTGAGCGCGTCGCAGGTCTTATAGCCGCCGTTGAGCGCGCAGGAGAGCGTGCGGCAGACGCGGATGTGCCGCCGGCCGATCGGCTTCTGGCGGAACATCGGGTAAAACGTGATCACTTCGTAGACGTTGATCGGCTGGATCTCGAGCTTGGCCGCGACCCACTCGGTGGTCTCGGGCGGCAGGTAGCCGATGTCTTCCTGAATGAGGTGCAGGAGCGGAAGCGTGGCGCTGCGCTTTTGCGGGTAATGCGTGATCACCCCGTCGATGCGCTGCAGAGTTTCGGGCTTGAGATTCATCAGGCGGAAAGCATTAGCGGTCGCACTCCCCCATCACGAAGTCGAGGGAGCCGAGGATCGAGACGACGTCTGACACCATCGCGCCGGCGCAGACCTTGGGCAGGATGGACAAATTGCAGAACGACGGGGCGCGGATCTTCAGCCGGTAAGGCACGCCGCCGCCTTGGCTGACGATGTAGAAGCCGAGCGCGCCCTTCGGGTTTTCGGCCTCGAAGTAGACCTCGCCGGCGGGCATCTGCGGGCCCTCGGTGACGATCATGAAGTTTTGGATCAGCTCCTCCATCGAGGTGAGGATCTTGTCCTTCGGCGGGGCGAAGATCTTGCGCGCGTCCTTGGCATACCAGTCGCCCGCGGGGAACGCGGCGATGGCCTGCTTGATGATGCGGACTGACTGGCGCATCTCCTCGCCGCGCACGAGGTAACGGTCGTAGGAATCACCGGTCGTGCCCACGGGCACGTCGAACTCGTATTGCTCGTAGCCGCTGTAGGGCAGGTCCTTGCGGAGGTCCATAGCGACACCCGAGCCGCGCAGGTTTGGGCCAGTGAGGCCGTAAGCGATCGCGTCGGCCTTGGAGATGACGCCGACGCCGACCGTGCGGTCCATGAAGATCTTGTTGCGGGTGAGGAGCGCGAGAATCTCCTCGAGGATCGGCAGGAATTGATCGCAGAACGCGTTGACGCGGTCGTTCCAGCCCTCGGGCACGTCGCGCGCGACGCCGCCGATGCGGGTGTAGCTGGTGGTGAAGCGCGCGCCGGTGAGCTCCTCGAACAACTTGTAGAGCTTCTCGCGCTCGGTGAACGCATACATGAACACCGTCCACGCGCCCGTATCGATGCCGAAGGCGCCGAGGCCGAGGAGGTGGGCGGAGATGCGGGCCATTTCCGCGGTGATCACGCGGATCGCCTGGCAGCGCGCGGGCACCTCGAGCTTCGCGAGCTTTTCCACCGCGATGGCGTAGGCCATGTTATTGGCGAGCGGCGCGAGGTAGTCCAACCGGTCCGTGTAGGGCACGAACTGGTTGTAAGTCATGTTCTCGGCGATCTTCTCGTCGCCGCGATGCAGGTAGCCGATGACGGGCTCGGCCTTGGTGACGACCTCGCCGTCGAGCTCCATCTGGACGCGCAGCACGCCGTGGGTCGACGGGTGCGAGGGGCCCATGGAGAGCGACATCTTCTCGGTCTCGAATTCGCCGGAGGCGTTCTTCGCCGCGGCGTCAGGGAAGGCAAATTCAGTGG
>JBMSWZ010000043.1:0-7958 GCA_049425105.1 Cephaloticoccus sp. | reverse complement strand
CATGGTAGTGATTGGTGAGGTTGCGGCAGCAGCGGCAGAGCACCTCGCGCACCGGCGTGGGGGCGAGGTCGGCGGGCTGCGGATCCAGGTGATTGGCCTGCAGGAGTTCGAAGACCTCCGCCGGGTCGCGGAAGACGCCGCGATCAAAGGGATCAACAAAGAACACCGCGTCGTCGGTGAAGCTGCCGACGAGGAAATGTCCGGGGATGCCGACGGGCTCGAGTTCGAGGCCCACGCGCTCGGCGATAAAGAGATAGAGCAGGCTGAGCGAAAGCGGGATGCCCTTGCGGCGCTCGACCACGCGGTCGATCAGGCTGTTGAGTGGATCCGTGTAGTGCTCCTGATTGCCGCGGAAACTCCACTCGTGGAACAGCACGCGGTTGAGCACGCGGCACTTTCCGCGCGCGGTGGCGGGCTCGGGGATCAGCTCGTGGCAGCGCGCGGCGATGGTGTCGAAGGCCGAGCGGCACGCGCCGACGTCGAGGCGCGGGTTCACGGTCCGCGCGAGCAGCAAGGCGCCGGACTCGAGCTCGTAGTGAAACGAGCGGATGAAGGCGCGGAACTCCGCGACCGGGTCGGCCACGTGCATCTGGTCCAGATACCAGACGGCGTGGCGGGCGATGATCCGGTTGGGTTGCGCCGCGGCCTCGCGCAGGAAGGCGCGGGCGGGTTCGCCGAGTTCCGAAAAATGCGCCAGGAGGGCGGTGCGGACGTTGGGATTCGGGTCGTCGAGCAGCGACAGGAAGGATTCGCGCCGCTCCCGACTGACATTTTCCGTTTCCACGCCGCGAAACGAAGCGGGATTCGGACCACTGGCAATCCGGAAAGGCCGATGAAAGGTTAAATTTTCAACCGCGCGTGCCGAACAGTGCCGTGCCGACGCGGACCTGCGTGCTGCCGGCCGCGATCGCGGCCTCGAGATCGCCGCTCATGCCCATGGAAAGTTCGCGCAACGGCGTCCCAAAACGGCCCGCCAGTTCATCACGCATGGTGCGCAGGTTGACAAAGGTCCGCTTGGCCACGTCGGGGTCATCGCTCAGCGGCGCGATGGTCATGAGTCCGTCGACCCGCAGGGCGCCGGCGGCGAGCGCGGCCTCCAGCAGGGCGGGGGCGGCGGCGGGCTCGGCGCCAAACTTCGCGGGATCCTGCCCGGCGTTGATCTGGAGGAGGATGGGCAGGACCTTGCCGGCGGCGGCGGCGGCGCGATCGAGGTGGTTCACGAGCTTCACGCTGTCGACGCTTTGCACGCGGTCGAAGGTCTCCGCGGCGACCTTCGCCTTGTTGCTTTGTAGGTGGCCGATCAATTCCCACGCAATCGTGGCGGTGCATGCGGCGCGCTTGGCTACGGCCTCCTGCACGCGATTCTCGCCCCCGGCCCGCAGGCCGTAGCGGGCGGCGTAGTCCGCCGCGGCCGCGGGGTGGGTCTTGGTCACCGCCAGCAACTCCACTTCCGCCGGGTCGCGCCCCGCCGCCGCGCAGGCCGCCGCGATCTGGGCGCGCACCGTATCAGCCCGGGTTTTGAACTCGTCGTAGGGGAGGATCATCATGCGGGGGGCTAATAATGTTGCTTGGGAATTAGGAGTGTTTATGTTCCCCCTCATTCCGGCCAGTCATGCAAATTGAAAACTTCAAAATCTTCGCGGATCTCGTCGAAACCAAGAGTTTTTCCAAGTCCGCGAAGTTGAACGGCATCACGCAGTCCGCCGTCAGCCAGCAGGCCCGGGCGATGGAGCGACACTTCAAGACCCTGCTTATTGATCGCAGCCAGAAGCAGTTCCAGCTCACGCGCGAGGGCCAGCAAGTCTATGACTCGGCGAAGGAGATCCTGCACACCTACGACAAGCTGCTCAGCGAGCTGCAGGAGCTGAAGAAGATCATCAGCGGCACGATCCGCATCTCGACGATCTACTCCATCGGCCTCCACGAGCTGCCGCCCTACATCAAGAAATTCCTGCACGACTTTCCCTCGGTCAACGTGCGGGTCGAATACCGGCGCTCGAACCTCGTCTACGAGGACATCCTGCACAACTCCGTGGACTTCGGCCTCGTGGCCTTCCCGGTCAAGACGCGCCAGATTGAGATCCTGCCGTTCCGCGCGGACCGGCTGGTGCTCATCACGCAACCGAACCACGCGCTGGCCCGCAAGGTCGAGATCGAGCTCAAGGACCTGATGGGCCAGAAGTTCATCGGCTTCGATCCCGACATCCCGACCCGCAAGGCGGTCGACACGATTTTCCGCGACAACAAGCTCGAACTCGATCCGGTGATGGAGTTCGACAACATCGAGACGGTGAAACGGGCGGTGGAAATCGACCACGGCATCGCGATCGTGCCTTACGCCACGGTAATGCAGGAGACCAAGCAGGGGACGCTCGCCGCCGTCCCTTTCAAGGGCAAGGACTTCACCCGCCCCCTCGCCATTTTGCACCGCAAGGGCCGCGTGCTGACGCCGGCGATGCGCAAATTCATCGAGACGCTGAGCCTCGACCTTTCCTGAGCGGCGAAAATTTCCGGTGAAGTTGCGAAATCCGGGAACAGGGCGCCTGTTCAATCCTCCCACCCGCATGACCATGATGATCTTCCGACGCTCTTTCGTCCTTCTCGCCGCCGCCACTGCGCTCGCGTTCGTGGGCTGCCAACCGCGCGAATCGTCCGCCGAGACCGACGCTGCATCTGCGGCCCCGGCCACGGCGGCGAATCTTCCGGACCTGCCCGTGCTCGGTCCGGCGCCGGACTGGACGCTCAACGACCTCGACGGCAAGCCGGTGAGCTCGGCCGATTTCAAGGGCAAGGTCGTGGTGGTGGATTTCTGGGCGACGTGGTGCCCGCCCTGCCGCGAGGAGATCCCCGGCTACATCGAGCTGCAGAACAAGTATGGCGCGGAAGGCCTGGTGATCATCGGCGTGTCGCTGGACCGCGGGGGCCCGGCCAAGGTCATCGAGTTCGCGAAGAAATTCGGCATCAACTATCCGCTCGTCATGGGCGACGGCGCCGTGGTCGACTTGTTTGGCGATATCTCGGCGATTCCCACGACTTTCCTGATCGACCGCGACGGCAACATTCGCGACCGCAAGGTCGGCGCCGAGGAAACATCGGTCTACGAGCAGCGCATCCGCGCGGTGCTGCAGTAAACCCGCGCCGGTCCGGCTTAGGGATTGTGCGCCGCCGGGAAGTGCGGATGGTGGCGCCTGCGCATGACGTTTCCGCCCTACCTGCTGCTCCCGCTCGCCTGCGGGTTGTTTTATGTGCTGAGCATGCTCTGCCTGAAGCGGGCGGATGAGCTGGGCGTCGGGCTGTGGCGCACCACCTTCCTCGCCAACTGGGGTTGCACCCTGGCGTTTGTGCCGTGGTGGTTGCACGACGGCTTCGCGCCGGTGCCGTGGACGCTTTACTGGCAGCCGGCGGTGAGCGGGCTGATCTTCTTGGTGGCGCAGGTCTGCATGTTTCTCGCCATCACGCGGGGCGACGTGTCGGTCGCGGCGCCGGTGATGGGCGTGAAAGTGATTCTCGTGGCCTTGTTCAGCAGCCTGCTGTTTGCGGAGGGCGTGCCGTTGAAATGGTGGATCGGCGCCGGACTCAGCACCGTGGCGGTCGGGCTGTTGAATCTCGGCGGCGGCGGCGGGCACCGTCGCGTGGGCCAGACCGTCCTGCTCACCTTGTTGAGCGCGACGTTGTATTCCCTGAACGATGTGTTGATCCAGCAATGGGGTCGGGTGTGGGGCGCGGGCTACTTTATGCCGCCGTTGTTCCTGGCGGTGGGGCTTTACTCGTTCGGGTTGCTGGGTTTCGCGCAGGGCGGGTTGCGCCAAATCACCGCGCCGGCGTGGCGCTGCGTCGTGCCGGGCGCATTTTTCAACGCGCTGACCAATGGCGGCATCGTCATCTCGCTCGCCACCTGGGGCAACGCCACCGCCGTGAACATCGCCTACAGCGCGCGCGGGTTGTTCAGCGTGCTCGTGGTCTGGCTGGCGGGCCATTGGTTCGCCAACACGGAGCGGCACGCGGGGCGCGGGGTGTTGATCTCGCGGTTGATCGGCGCGCTGGCCATCCTGGCGGCGATCGCCTTGGTGCTTTCCTAGGGCAGCGGAGGGGGCCGGCGATAACCCCTAACGCCGGCCCCCATGGCTTGCTTTTTTTTCCGGTCAGATGGAACCGGAGTCATTCTTGCTATCCTTTTCGGTTCGCACCGAACGACCGGGGGAGTTGAAGCACTGCGCGTGCCAAAAATCCGGAAAGATCAGTCAGTCGTGAACCGGGCGATTTGCGCGAGTTCGTCGGCGATCGCGCGGTCATTGCGGCAGCGCGGCATCTTGTTCTGGCCGCCCCACTTGCCCTTCGCGCGCATCCACGATTCGAAGATGCCCGGCATGACCAGCCGCACCAGCGGCGCCTCGAGCCCGCCGCCCCTGCGGCGAACGGGCGCGACTCCGGAATCGGCGCCAGGGCGGTGGAGCCGCCAAGGAACAAATGCCGGCCTTGGAAGACCCCGGCGTGACCGACGCGCTGGGTGTAGTAGTAGAGCGAGGCGAGGCCGGCCTTCTGAAAATGCTCCACCATTTCCCCCGTGATCGGCAGGTATTTGGTCCGGCCGGCGGTGGTGCCGGAGGAGATCGCATAGTGGGCGCACTGGCCGGGCCAGAGCACGTCGGCTGCACCGCGCTTCATGCGCTCGATCGCCGGCAGGAGTGATTCGTAGGTGTGCAGCGGCACCTGCCGCGCGAAGTCGGCGTAGGTCGTGCGGGCGGTGAGGCCGAAAGTCCGGCCCTGCTCGGTGGCGGCCAGTCGCCCCACGAGCGCATGCAGGGCCTTGGCTTGCTGCGGCTCGGCGCGGCGGCGGAGGCGGCGCGCCGTCCAGGAGGTCATCAATCCGGCCCCGAAGGTGAGGAAACTTTTGGACACATCCGGCATGACCACGCGTTGGCGCTGCCTGTGAGGCAGCGGGGCCGGACGCCGGGTCGCAAGCGTTTTCACGCCGCCACCCGAAACTTACGGGATTTTAGCCGCCGGTAGAAGCCGAGGAGCGGCGGCAGGAAGTTGGCGCAGTGGAAGATCAGCGACGCGTGTTGCACGGGCGCACCGCGCGGGTTGGAGATGGTTTCCAGACGGCCCCGCGGAACCCAGATCGGCAGCGCCGCCTCCAGCGTGCGCCGGGTGGGCGACGCCGCCGCAAGCACGGCCCCTTCTTTCTCTGCGTAGAGCGCCAGCACCGGGGCCTCGGTCAGCGGCAACGGCGTGCCGGCGGGCGTGCGATCCAGCGGCGGCAGGGCGCAGAGGGAGCGCACCCGCTCCACCGCGCCCGTGGCCGTGATGCTTCGGATCGTCTGCATCACCCCGGCGCGCAGGCGGGTGATTTCGCCGCGAGTCAGGACGAATTGCAGGGCGTCGCGGTTCTGCGCGCCGGCCTCGAACATGCGCGTGAACACCGCGCGGGATTTCTCAATGGCATCGGTCCCGACCGGACCGACGGCGTCAACGTAGGGTCTCAGCGCGCGTCCCAGCAAAGTGGTGGGTTTTGGGGGCCGCGGGTTCCATCAAGTCCTCGGCGCAGGCCACGGGGCTGATTCGGACCCGGCCGCCCAGCCGCGGCCGCCGGCCGGTGGCGCGCGCACGCCGCAGCCATTCCAGGGCCAGGCCGCTGCCGTAGCTCACGGTGAACAGCACCGGGGGCTGCAGTCCGGCGGCGGCGAGGTCCGTCATGAGGTCGTCGAGCTGGGCGCCAAGCAGGTCGAGGGAAAACCCGTCGGCCGAATAATTGAGGTAGTAGATCGGGCCGTGCTTCGCGAGATGACCGCGCAACAGGAACACCTGCTCGGTCGAGGCCGGCACGAAGCCACCGAGGACGATCGTGGGGCGGGGGCCTGGGTGCGCCTCGTGCCAGATCGCGGCCAGCTGGCGCGGCTCGGCGCAGCCCGAATCGAGCACCGAGTTTTGGGCGCGACGGGTGCCGCCGAGGTGCGGCGCCAGCCGTTCGGGCCGGAAGCGGCGGCTGGTGGTGCGGAGGAAAGTGCGCAGCGGCACGCTGGGGTGGACGCGTTGAAAGGCCGTGAAGAACGACAGGACCGGGGCAAGGGTAAGGGCGGGCACACTGACATCGCTCGCGCCGCCCCCGCGAACCGCCAAGCGCAATCCCCGGGCGTCACCGCGAATTTGCCCCGGCGAAACCTAGGCGTGACATTCCCGCCGCTTTGCCGTTCTCAACTATCCGCATGCCGTTGCCGCCCGTGATCTTTGAGGACGACGCCCTGCTGGTGCTCGACAAGCCGGCGGGCCAGCCCGTCGTCGCGGAGCCGGGCGCGCGGGGCGGCGAGGCGTTGTTGGCGCAGGTGCGGGCCGCGCGGGGCGAGGCGGTGACCAATGCGCACCGGCCGGACGCGGAATCGAGCGGCCTGGTCGTGTTCGCGAAGACCAAGCCCGCGCTCGATTTCACCAGCGGCCAGTTCCAAGCCAAGACGGCCGCGGCCGTGTGGCACGCCCTGGCGGTGGTGCAGGCCGACGGCCCGGACTCCGCGTATTGGCCGCGCGATGCCGGCCGCGTGCCGGCGACCTTTGTCATGGACTGGTGGATTGGCCGCGACACCGAGCGCCCCGGCGTCGTGCGCGCGTTTCGCCGCAACGGCGGCCAGCCGGCGCACACGGATTTTTCCGTCGAGGAGGATTTTGGCGCGGTGGTGTGGCTCGCCTGCCGGCCGCAGACCAGTCGACGGCACCAGGTGCGCGTGCACCTCGCCGCCGCCGGCCTGCCGGTGCTGAACGACCCGGTCTACGGCGATGTGAACTGGACGTTGCGCCTTTCCGCCATCAAGCGCGGCTACAAGGGGGGCGACGATAAGACGCCTAGGGTGCGGCACCTGGCCATGCACGGGAGCGAGCGGACTTTGCGCCACCCGGTGACGAAGGCGCCGCTGGCGTTGACGGCGCCGTTGCCCGCCGAGCTGACGATTGCATTGCGCAACCTGCGCAAGTTCGCTCGGCCTCAGCGCCGCAGCCGCTCGAGCAGCTGACGCGCGGGCGCGAAGTCCGGGTTGAGTCGGCGCACCGCCTCGAGATGCGGGATCGCCTCGCGCTCGCGTCCCGGCCAGCCGAGGAGCAGGGCGGCGATGGAGTATTCGGCCTCCCAGTATTCGGGCTGCAGCGCGCGCGCGGTGTGAAACTGCTGCAGGGCGGCGGCGCGATGCGCCGGATCCGTCTGCAACGCGTAGCCGAGATTGAGCCGCAGCCACGCCACCGAGGGTTGCTCGATCACGACCCGCCAGTAGTGCGCCAAGGCTTCAGCTTCGCGCCCCGTGCTCATCAGGGTGTTGGCGAGGTTGGCGCGGGTCTGCCAAAGCGCGGGCTTCAACCGCAGGGCGGTCTCAAACTCCGCGCGAGCCTCGGCGGGGGAGCCCCCGGCGTTCAGGAGGGCGAGCCCGAGGTTGGAATGCACCTCGGCGTAGCCGGGTTTCAGGCGCAACGCCTCCCGGTAGAGGGGAATGGCCGCGGGGTAGTCGCCGCGATCGGCGAATTCCAGACCAAGGTTGTAGGCGGCCATCCAGCAGGCGGGATTCTTTGCCAGGGTGGCGCTGTAATGCGTGACCGGATCCCGGTAGTCGTGCGCCAGCCGCCAGCTCAACGTGGCGAGTCCCAGCAACAGTGCGGCCGCGCTGGCCAGGACGGCGATGCGGGGTCGAAAGAAACGGTCTGCGGTGATCGTCAGGCCGTGCCCGAGGGCGGCGAAGACCGCGAGGCTCGAGAAATACTGAAAATGATCCGCCACGTAGGAAAATTGAAACGGGTAGACATTGATGAACCCGAGGGCGGGAAACAGCGTGCCGCCATAAAGCAACGCCGTGGCCAGGGGGCCGCGCTGCGTGCGGGCGCGCCACGCCAGCGCGGCGACGGCGAAAATCGCGCCGAGCAGCGGCCACCAGCCGATGGCGGTGGCGTCCCAGCGCGGATTGATGAACATCAGGTCCCACGGC
>JBMSWZ010000042.1:0-8087 GCA_049425105.1 Cephaloticoccus sp. | reverse complement strand
CGGCGGCGAGGAAGGTGAGCAACCCGCCCGGGTGGATCGGCTCGCTGATCATGATCAGCAGCACGCCGAAGGTCAGGACCGTGGCGCCGACGCTGGTTACCGCGCTGCGGGTCTGGCGCCAGGTGAAGGTGCCGGCCAGCGCCGCGGTGCCGAGCCAGTAGATCAGGGTCAGCCAGCGCCCGGTGGTGTTGTCAAAGTCGAGGCCGAGCAAACGGTGCAGGCCGTCATAGAGCACGTAAAGGAACGGACCGTATTGGCTGTAGACATTCGTGGAGAGTCCGCCTTCGGCGAAGTAGCGCTGCAGCGACCAGAGGACGTAGCCCTCGTCGTCGTAGACCATGTATTGCGTGAACAGCAGCCAAGTCCCGACCGCCGCCAGCGCGGCCAGCAGGAGGAGCGCTCCGACCAGCTTGAGTTTATTTTTACTCAAAGCCGATGCGCTGCCTGACAATGTAATTGGGCCGGCGCTTCACCTCGTCGTAGACCCGGCCGAGGTATTCGCCGAGTACGCCGATGCCGATGAGCTGCACGCCGCCCAGGAAGAGCACCAACGTGACGAGCGTGGTGAAGCCGACCTGCGCGATCTCGATGCCCATCAGGCGTCGCACGATGAAAAACAACCCGACCGCGAACCCGAGCCCGGCGATGAACAGGCCGCACAAAGTCAGCAAGCGCAGCGGGAGCCGCGAGAAGCTGAACAGGCCGTCGAGCGCGTAGCGCACGAGGCGGACGAAGCTTTGGCCCGGTTCGCCGGCGGCGCGCTCCTGGCGGTCGTAAACCACATCGGTGCGCGGGAACCCGAGCCAGGCGCGCAGGCCGGGGAAGAAACGGTGGGACTCCGGCAACCGGTTGAAGGCGGCGACCGCGGCGCGGTCCAGCAGGCCGAAAGTGCCGGTGTTGCGCTCGATCGCGACGTCGACCAGCCGACCGAACACGCGGTGAAACACCTCGAAGCCCACGCGCCGCAAGCCGGACTCGGCGCGGGAGCGGCGCACGGCGAGCACGACGCTCGCGCCGGCGCGCCAAGCCTCCACCAGCTGGGGGATGATCTCGGGCGGATCCTGCAGGTCGGCGTCCATCGTCACGACGGCATCGAATTCGGAGGCGTGCTCCAATCCGGCCATGAGCGCGGCTTGGAAACCAAAGTTGCGCGAAAGCCCGAGCATCCGGTAGCGCGGGTCGCGGCCGCATTGCGCCGCGATCATCGCGGCGGTGGCGTCGCGGCTGCCGTCATCGATCAGGATCACCGACCACGCGACATCGGGCCGGCCGGCGAAGACGCCGTCGAGGCGCGCGAAGAGCTCCGGCAGGACGGGCGTCTCGTTGAACGCGGGAATGATGAGGGCGACCTTGGGCGGGTTCACGGCGGGCAAGAGTAGGGGCGGGAAGCCGGAACGGAAAGCGCGTTCCGGCGCAGGGCGGTAAACTCAGCGTAAGAGGTTGTATTTGAAGATCGCCCAAAGCGCCCGGAAGCCGTCGCGCCAGCCGATCTTCTTTCCTTCCTCGTAGGTGCGGCCGTAGTAGCTGATGCCGACCTCGTAGATCGGCACGTGCAGCTTGGCGACCTTGGCGGTGATCTCGGGCTCGAACCCGAAGCGGTCCTCCTCGACCGTGATCTTCGCCAGCACGGAACGGCGGAAGACCTTGTAGCAGGTTTCCATGTCCGTGAGGTTGAGGTTGGTGCACATGTTTGAGCAAAGGGTGAGGAACTTGTTGCCGATCATGGGCCAGAAATAGACGACGCGATGGGCATCACCACCGCTGAAGCGCGAGCCAAAGACGACGTCGGCTTTGCCGTCTGCGATCGGCTTGAGCAGCCGGGGGTATTCGGCGGGATCATATTCGAGGTCAGCATCCTGAATGATGACGACATCGCCGGTGGCGGCGGCGAAGCCGGTGCGCAGCGCTGCGCCCTTGCCCTGGTTGACCTCGTGGTAGATCACCTGATGGACGAGCGGGGCGATTTGCGTGCGCAGCAGGTCGCGGGTGCCGTCGCGCGAGCAGTCATCGACGATGATGATCTCCTTGTCGGCGACCGGGGCGGCGCGCACGCGGTCGACGAGGAGGCGGATCGTCTGGGCTTCGTTGTAGCAGGGAATGACGATGGTCAGCTTCATGCGCGGCGCGGACACGGTAGATGGCCGGCGGTTGAACGGAAGTCTTTTTCGGCCGAGCGCGGCCGGCACGGCGTCCTTGACGGTAAGTCGCGCCGTGACGCAGGCTGGGGGCATGGAGCAACCGAATCACCAGCGCGGAATCAAGCTGGCCGTCCTCGCAATCCTGGGCCTTGTGGGCCTGGCGGTTCTGTGGTGGCTGTGGCGCAGCTACTGCGGTGATCTGCGCGGTTTGCTGGATCGCGGCCTCGCGCAGGTGCGGGAAATGGGCGCGGTGACTTTCTTTGCGTTAATGGCCGTGCTGCCAGCGCTGGGTTGTCCGCTGACGGTCTTCACCCTCACGGCCGGTCCGGTCTTTGCGCCAACCCTGGGCATGCCGATGGTCCTGCTGCTGGTCTGGTTGAGCCTGGCGCTGAATCTCGCGCTGTCCTACTGGCTGGCGCGGCGGGCACTGCGCCCGTGGCTGGCACGGTTGGTGGGCTGGCTGGGCTATTCGCTGCCGGAAGTGAAGGCGTCGGATCACCGTGGCATGGTGATTCTGGTGCGCGTGACGCCCGGGCCGCCTTATGTGCTGCAAAGCTACTTGCTTGGTTTGGCCGGGATTCCTTTCGGCACGTATTTCTTCATCTCCTGGGTAATCTCGTCGCTGTATGCCTGCGCCTTTGTGCTCTTTGGTGACGCCCTCATGCAGGGGCGGGGCAAGATGGTGCTGGTGGCGGTCGGGTTGTTTGTGGCGCTGACGGTGGGTGTGCAACTGCTGCGGCGGCATTACCGGCGCCGTCGGGAGAAGACAGTCGCATGAGCCGGCGCGCGGAGCCACCGTCCGGTGAGGCGGGTGACAGCGTGGAATCCGTCGGCGCCTTCACGCGCCGCGTGAAGACCCTGCTGGAAACGACGATCCGGCCCGGCTGGGTGCGGGGCGAGGTGTCGAACCTGCGCCAGCAGGCGAGCGGCCACGTTTATTTTTCCCTCAAGGACAGCGAGGCGCAGGTGTCGGCGGTGATGTTTCGCGGTGACGCCGCGCGGCAGACCCTGAAGTTGCGCGACGGCCTGCAGGTGCTGGTTTACGGCGAGATCAGTGTCTACGAGCCGCGCGGCCAGTATCAGCTCGTCGTGCGCTCGGTCATCGAGGACGGCGTCGGACGGTTGCAGCAGGAGTTCGAAGCCTTGAAGCAGAAGCTCGCGGCGGAGGGCTTGTTCGCGCCGGAGCGGAAACGTCCGATCCCGGCGATGCCGCGCGTGGTGGGTTTCATCACCTCGCCGACCGGCGCGGCGGTGCAGGACTTTTTGCGCATCCTCATGCGCCGCGAATGGCGCGGCCGCGTCGTGGTGCTGCCGGCCAAGGTGCAGGGGGAGGGCGCGGCTGCGGAGATGGTCGCGATGCTCGAGGCGGCCGCGACGCTGGGGATGTTTGACCTGTTGGTGATCGGCCGCGGCGGCGGCAGCCTCGAGGACTTGTGGGCCTTCAACGAAGAACCGCTCGTGCGGGCCGTGGCGGCGTGCCCGGTGCCGGTGATCTCGGCGGTGGGACACGAGATCGACTTTACCTTGTGCGATTTTGCCGCGGACCTGCGCGCGGAGACGCCGAGTGCGGCGGCGGAGTTAATTTCCAGTCATTTCGTGGCCGCGCGGGATCGCGTGACCCAGGCGCGCGAAAACCTGGAGGTTGGCGTGCGAGACGCCGTGGCCGGGCCGCGCCGGGATTTGGAACACCTGCAGAGCCGGCTGCGGCTGCTGAGTCCGTCGGCGCAGGTGGAGCAGGGGTTTCTGCGGCTGGATGATCTGGCGAACCGCTTGGCCGCGAGCCTGCGGGCGACCGTGCAGGAACGCCGGCTCCAGCTGGCCACGGCACGCAGCGACCTGGCCCGGCTCTCGCCTGAACTGCGCATCCGCCAGGAA
Source organism: Cephaloticoccus sp. (assembly GCA_049425105.1). Classification (GTDB taxonomy): domain Bacteria; phylum Verrucomicrobiota; class Verrucomicrobiia; order Opitutales; family Opitutaceae; genus Cephaloticoccus. The sequence continues at coordinate 4,074 of JBMSWZ010000042.1, read as the reverse complement.
TCCCAGCGGCTGCTCTCCCTGTGGAAGCGGCTGCAATCGGTCAGCCCGGACTCGGTGCTGCAGCGCGGGTTTATTATTATGAAGGATCGGGAGGGATGCCCTGTGGTGCGGGCCCACGACTTGCAGCCCGGGCAGCAGGTGCGCGCGCAATTCGCCGATGGGGACCGGCCTTTGAGGGCCGAATAGAAATCGTAGAAGATTGGGCTTGGCAGCGGCCGGTGTGGCGGGCGGATACGGCCACGATGTTGCCGGCGAAATCCTGCAATAGACGGAGAAAGCTGGATTTCACCTCGCCAAAAAGCACGACGCCCTGCAAAGCATGGCCGGTGGGGAAATACTGCCGCAGGCGGGCGCGTTTGAGTCCGTCTTCGGAGCCGAGGAACACCGCGGCATGGCCCTGTTCGGCCAGGACAGTGTGCAGGCCGTGCAACACGTGGTTGAAGTAGCTCCCTTGGGTATGGATATTGAGTCCGGAGCGCAGGATGATGCCAACTTGACGCAGCATGGCGCGTCGCGGCAGACGTTCAAACTGCATGCCGCGGGGCTGGTAACCACAGCTCACAGCGTGATCCCAAATGCGCTGATAGGTCTCGGCATTGATGCCCTCCTTCCGTCCGTTCAATACCAAGGAGACAAGCGCTTGGGAAACCCCGAGGTCTTTTGCAAGTTGGGTTTGAGAGACGCGGCGCGGCATGTGGAGGCACTTTGTCGGCATCGGCGCGCAAGGTTCAATCTCGGATTCAGGCGACTGCCCCGACCATGGCGCCGCTTGTGGGTGGAATAATCGGGAAACCTTGCTACTCTTACAGCTATGAAAGCCTCGATCTGCGCCGCCGCCCTGGTCGTTTCCGTCCTGGCGGCCTGCGCCCCTGCTTCCGCCGTCATGAAAGACAAGACCAACGCCCCCGCCAAGGACGCGCTTGAGTGCCAGCCCGGTGAAATCTCCGCCTGCGGCCTGCCCTCCCACGTCGTCATCGACATGAGCAAGGCCAAGGTGCAGCGCACCGACGCCGAATGGCGCGCGCGCCTGAGCCCGCTCCAGTATCACGTGGCCCGCGAGCAGGGCACCGAGCCGCCGTTCCGCAACGCCTTTTGGGACAAGCATGATGACGGCGTGTATTTCTGCGTCGGCTGCGAGACGCCGCTGTTCGACAGCACCACCAAGTTCGACAGTGGCACCGGCTGGCCGAGTTTCTACCAGCCGATCGAACGCTCGTTCGTGGGCGTGGAACGCGATTTCAGCCTCGGCATGATCCGCGACGAGGTGCACTGCACCGTCTGCGGCAGCCACCTCGGCCACGTGTTTGACGACGTGCCGCGCAAGAAGGGCCGCCGCTACTGCATCAACTCGGCCTCGCTGCGCTTCATGACCCGCGCGAACTACAACGCATGGGTCACGGCGAATGACGGCGTGAAAGAGTGAGGCGGGTGAATTTCTCCGCGGATCACGCGGATTGACGCGGATGTAGGGCGGGGTCTCCAAACCCCGTCGGTCGCGAAACGGAAAAGGCGGGGTATGGAAACCCCGCCCTACATCAATCCCGCCTTACTCCGGGCGCGTCGAGGCCGGCGGGGTGCCGCCGAACGAGCCGCCGTTGGGATCCGTCCTAACCTGCTGGCCGGACATATCGTTGTCGGCGTAAGGATCGCTGATGGGCTGGGCCGTGACGCGCTCGAGGGCGACCTCGAAGACGCGGTCCTGATAAAAAAGCACGCGCATGGCGGTCGGCGTCTGGCGCGAGACCGACCACGTTGCAGCCACGGCCGAGGTCGGGTAAAACCGCTTGTAGGTCCAGATGATGATCGGGCCGTCTTCCGTGTCGCGCTGCTGGATCTTCGACGGTTTGCCGTAGGCGATGAAAACCTGGTCCGAGGTGTAGCCAGTGGCGATGCCGCCGGCTTCGACCAGTGCCCTCTGCTCGTCGTTCAGGGCGGCGTAGGCGGCGGCCTTGGCCTTGATGCGTTCGGTGAAGGTGAGCGGGGTGGCGCAGCCGCCGAGCAGCAAGCCCGCGAGCGTCGACAACACGAGAGGCAGGGCGAATTTCATGGCGAGGATCAGAGGGGGGGCCAGCGGGCTTTTCTCTTAGACGCCGCGGCGGGGTGAAACAGTTACAGCCTGGACTGGATTCGAGGCGGCCGGCCCGGAGCCCGGCCGGGGCCGAGGTCAGCGGCCGAGGGCGAGGATCACGGCACCGGCGGCGATCATCGCGATGCCCAGCCAGTCGCGGGGCGTGGCGCGCTCCCCGAGGAAAAGCACGGCGAGGATGGCGACGAAGACGACGCTGAGTTTGTCGATCGGAGCGACCTTGCTGGCGGGCCCGCGCTGCAAGGCCCGGAAGTAGCAGATCCACGAAAGTCCGGTGGCCGCGCCGGACAGGGTGAGGAACAGCCAGTTGCGCGCCGTGAACTGCGCCAGCGTCGCCGCCTTGCCGCCGGCCACCACGATCCCGAGCGCGATGATCAACACAACCCCGGTGCGGACGAAGGTCGCGGCGTCAGAGTCGACGTGACTGACCCCCACCTTGGCCAGAATGGCCGTCAACGCGGCAAAGACTGCCGAAGCCAGCGCCCAGAATTGCCAAGAGGAGGTCATCCGGGGCGCGGTGGTCTTTGGTGATTTCTACGCCTTCGGGAACTTCACCCACTTGGCGCCGAGCTTGGAGGACTTCACGACGGTTTCGATGAAGGCCATGCCGTAGACGCCGTCCTCGATAGTGGGGAAATCGAGGTCCTTGGGTTGCTTCTTGCCGGTGACCTCGGCCTCGATGGCGCGGAAGGCTTCCAGGTAGATGTTGGCGAAGGCCTCGAGGTAGCCCTCGGGGTGGCCGAAGGGGATGCGGGTGAACTTTTTCCCGTGGTCGGAGATGTAGCCGTTGCCGCGGCGCCAGATCTCGCGGGGCTTGTCGGCGTATTTCACGACGAGCTCGTTCGGGTGTTCCTGGCACCACTCCAGGCCGGCCTTGGTGCCGTAGACGCGGATGTTTAGCATGTTCTCATCGCCGATGCAGATCTGCGAGGAGTGGAGGATGCCCTTGGCGCCGCCCTTGTAGCGGACGAGCACGTTGCCGTCGTCGTCGAGCTTGCGGCCCTTGACGAAGGCGGTGAGGTCGGCGCAGAGCGTGTCGATTTCGAGGCCCGTGATGTAGCGCGCGAGGTTTTCGGCGTGCGTGCCGATGTCGCCCATGCAGCCGGCGGCGCCGCTGCGCTTGGGGTCGGTGCGCCACGAGGCCTGCTTCTGGTCGGAGGCCTCGAGGAAGGTCGAGAGCCAGCCCTGCGGATACTCGACGACGACCTTGCGCAGGGTGCCGAGGTGGCCCTTCTGCACGAGCTCGCGGGCCTGCTTCACCATGACGTTGCCGGTGTAGTTGTGCGTGAGCACGAAAACCTTGCCGGACTTCTTCACGATCGTGCGCAGCTTTTTCGCCTCGGCGAGGTTGAAGGTCGCGGGCTTGTCGAGGATGACGTTAAAGCCCGCCTCGAGGAACAGCTTGGCCGGCGGGAAGTGCTGGTGGTTCGGCGTGACGATGACGACGAAGTCGAGGCGTTTGTCTGCAGGCATCTTCGCCTCGGCCTTGGCCATCTCGGCGTAGGAACCGTAGGCGCGGTCGGCGGGGACGAGGAGGTCGGCGGCGGAGGCCTTGGAGCGGGCGGCGTCGGAGGAGAAGGCGCCGGCGACGAGCTCGGCCTTGCCGTCCATGTGCGCGGCGATGCGGTGCACCGCGCCGATGAAGGCGCCGCGGCCGCCGCCGATCATGCCAAAACGAAGTTTACGATTCATGAGGGGAAGGGGTCTTACAGGAGGTAACGGAGAGAACGGAGTTGGACTCGGTTGCCTCTGTTTCCTCCTGTGAGCGTCATTGGTTCTTTTTGTCGAAGGCGGCGTCGAAGGCGACGGCGCTGGAGGGGAAGTCGACGTCGCGCACAAAGGCCGCGGCTTCGGTGGCGCCGTGCACGCGGTCCATGCGGATGTCCTCCCACTCGACGGAGAGCGGGCCGCGGTAGCCGACGTCGTTGAGGGCGACGATGATGTCCTCGAACTGGATGTCGCCGTGGCCGAGCGAGCGGAAGTCCCAG
>JBMSWZ010000041.1:0-8146 GCA_049425105.1 Cephaloticoccus sp. | reverse complement strand
GCGTGCCGCATTTCTGCACGCAGTTTCGCCGCGAGGTCGGCATGACGCCCGCCGCCTACCACCTGCAGCTGCGGCTGGAGGCCGCGCGCGACACGCTCCGCCAGCCCGCCTACGACGTCACCACGGTGGCCCTGCAATACGGCTTCAGCTCGTCACAGCATTTCAGCACGCAGTTCCGCCGCGCCTTCGGCGTCACCCCCCGCGCCTGGCGGCGGGCACCGGCCGCGAAATCGTAACAATATACCGCTTGCGGTATATACCGGCACCGGTATTTCGATGCCATGGACCTCGTGAAGATCTACGAATGCCTCTGTGACCGCACGCGGCTGCGCATCCTGCAGCTGCTGGCGGCGCGCCCGCTCTGCGTCTGTCACTTCCAAGACCTGCTCGGCGAACCGCAGGTGAAGATTTCCAAGCACCTCGCCTACCTGCGCCAGCGGGGGCTGGTGGAGGCCAGGCGCGAGGGCAACTGGATGGTCTACCGCCTTCCGGATAAGCCCTCGCCCGAGCTCGCGCGCAACCTCGCCTGCCTCCAGGACTGCGCGCAGGCGGACAAGATTTTCAAACAGGACCGCGCGCGCTTGGCCAGGCAGGCCAAAGCGATCGCGGCCTGCGGCCCCTGCGAGTGCTGAACCATGAAGCCGCTGAAAATTGCCATCAATGGATTCGGCCGCATCGGCCGGCTGGCCCTGCGCGCGGCGTGGAGCTGGCCGGAATTCGACTGGGTCCTGATCAACGAACCCAAGGGCGGCGCGGAGTGTGCGGCGCACCTGCTGAACTTTGATTCCGTCCAAGGGCGTGGGCCCGAGGCCGCGGCCGAGGGCACCGACGCGCTGCGCGTGGGCGGACGCCGCATCGCGTTCACCGAGCACACCCGGCCTGGCGATGTCGATTGGGCCGCCCACGGCGTGGAGGTCGTGTTGGAGTGCAGCGGCAAGTTCCGCACCCCGGCGCAGCTCGCGCCCTATTTTGAGAGGGGCGTGCGCCGCGTGATCGTCGCCGCGCCGGTCAAGGGCGACGAAGCGCTCAACGTCGTGATGGGCGTGAACCACGACCGTTACGATCCCACGCGGCACCGGCTGCTGACGGCCGCGTCGTGCACGACCAACTGCCTCGCGCCGGTGGTGAAGGTCATTCATGAAAACCTCGGCATCGAGCACGGCGCCATCACCACGGTGCACGACGCCACGAACACCCAGGTGATCGTGGACGCCCCGCACAAGGACCTGCGCCGCGCCCGCGCCGCGGGGCTGTCGCTCATCCCGACCACGACCGGCAGCGCCACCGCGGTCACCTTGATTTTTCCCGAGCTCGCCGGCCGGCTCAACGGCCATGCCGTGCGCGTGCCGCTGCTCACGGGCTCGCTCACCGACTGCGTGTTCCAGGTGCAGCGCGACACGACGGTGGAGGAAGTGAATGCGCTCCTGCGCGCCGCCAGTGAATCCGGGCCGTTGCAGGGCATCCTCGGCTATGAGGCCCGTCCGCTCGTCTCGATTGACTTCAAGGGCAACCCGGCCTCCGCGACGATCGACGCGTTGTCGACGATGGTGGTGAACCGCCGGCTGGTGAAGATCTACGCGTGGTATGACAACGAGTGGGGCTACGCCAACCGCTTGGCCGAGCTGGCCCGGCTCGTGGCGCAGCGGGGCTGAGCGAAATGAACCTGCGGCACTACAGCCTCGTCACCGGCGCCTACTGGGCCTTCACGCTCACGGACGGCGCCCTGCGCATGCTGGTGCTGCTGCATTTCTTCAACCTCGGCTACGCGCCCGTGACGCTGGCGTTCCTGTTCGTGCTCTATGAGCTCTGCGGCATTGTCACCAATCTGCTTGGCGGCTGGATCGCTTCGCGCCTCGGTTTGCGCGTGACCCTCGTCGCCGGCCTCGCGTTGCAGGTGGTGGCGCTGGGCCTGCTGGCGTTCCTGGATCCGGCTTGGCCGGAGCTTTGGTCCGTCGTCTGGGTGATGGCAGCGCAGGCGCTTTCAGGCGTGGCCAAGGACCTCACGAAGATGAGCGCGAAGAGCGCGATCAAGGTGCTGGTGCCCGCGGACGCCAAAGGTGCGCTGTTCAAATGGGTCGCCGTGCTTACCGGCTCGAAGAACGCGTTGAAGGGGGCGGGTTTTTTCCTTGGCGGCTTGTTGTTGGCGACGGCCGGGTTTGCCGGCGCGTTGGGCATCATGGCCGGTGCGCTGGCGTTGGTCTGGCTCGGCGTGTGGCTGGCGGTGCCGCGCGATCTTGGCAAGGCGAAGGCCAAGGCGGGCTGGCGCGACCTGTTCGCGAAGAGCCGCGCGATCAATGTGCTGTGTGCGGCGCGATTCTTTTTGTTCGGCGCGCGCGACATCTGGTTCGTCGTCGGCGTGCCGGTATTCCTGCGCGGAGCGCTCGGGTGGAGTTTTGCCGAGGTCGGGGCGTTCATGGCCTGCTGGGTCATCGGCTACGGGATCGTGCAGGGCGCGGCGCCGGCGGTGCTGCGCGGACGCTCCCCGGCCGGCGGCACGGCCACGCTCCTGGCCTTTGCGCTCGCGGTGGTCGCCGCGGCGATTCCGCTTGGCCTCGCCGCGGGCTTTGCGCCCGGTCCGGTGATTGTGGGCGGACTCGCGGTCTTCGGCGCGGTGTTCGCGCTCAACTCGGCGGTGCACTCCTACCTTATTCTCGACTACACCGATGGCGACAAAGTCGCCCTCAACGTCGGCTTCTACTACATGGCCAACGCCGGCGGCCGCTTGGTCGGCTGCCTGCTCTCCGGCGTCCTCTTCCAAATCGCCGGCCTCGCCGGCTGCCTGTGGGGTGCCGCGGTCTTCTGCTCCGCCGCGGCGGTGACGTCGTTAGCGTTGCCGCGAGGTGGTGGGGCGGAGTGAAGGATTGGTGACCGCAAGTTTCGGCCCTGCTTCGCCGAGGCTTCGCAGGGCATGCTTCGCGCGGAGAATAATTCGAAGTGCGTCGAGTTTGCGAACTTCGGGGCTGGCCGTGCCATGCGAAGCCGCTCGGGGCGAAGCATGGTGGACGCTTGCGGACTCGAACCGCAGACCCCCTGCGTGTGAAGCAGGTGCTCTAACCAACTGAGCTAAGCGTCCGTCGTGGAGGGTGGGTTAAGCCACAAGCGCGCGGGAAAATCCACAAAAAATTGCGCGCGGGGCCAAGTCGGCGGGATTTGGGTTTGCGGCGGGGTGGAGGCCCCTGGTTGATGGAGCCCGCCATGAGCCAGACGCGGATCAAGGAACTCAGCTTCTTCACGGCCGAATCACCGTTGTCGCAACCGATTGCGGATGCGACGCACCAAATCCCTGCCATCAATTTCATCGTGGCCCGGCTCATCACGGAGAGTGGGGTGATCGGCGAGGGCTATTTGCTGGCGTTTCATTTCAATCCGGCTGCGATTCGCGGCGCGCTCGCCGATGTGCAGGCCTTGGCGATGGAACGCGACGTCAACGACACGCGCGGCTTCGACCGGCAGTGCGACCGCGAGTTCGAGTATTTTGGCGACGTCGGGCTGCTACGCTGGGCGCGCGGGGTGGTCAATCTTGCGATGTGGGACGCGAAGGCGAAGCACGCGGGCCAATCCGTGCGGGCGATGATCGGCAGCGTGCGCGATCGCGTGCCGGTCTATGGCAGCGGCGGTTGGTTGTCGTATTCCAACGACGAGCTGCGGGCCGAAGTGACCGGCTACGTGCAGCGCGGGTTCACGGCGGTGAAGCTCAAGGTCGGCGCGCGGGAAGGCATCGCCCGTGACTTGGAGCGCATCGCGTTGGTGCGCGCAGCGGTCGGGCCGGAGGTCCGCATCATGATCGATGCAAACCAAGGGCTCGATCTCGCCGGCGCGTTGGAAGTCGCCAGGCAAGCCAAGGCCTTTGGCATCGACTGGTTTGAAGAGCCGCTGCCGCACACGGATTTTGCCGGTTACGCGGAGTTGAAGACCAAAGCCGGCCTCAAGCTGGCGATGGGCGAGCGCGAATACGATCTCGTGCCGTTGCGCGAACTGGCCGCGCGCAAGGCACTCGACCTGTGGCAGCCGGACATCCTGCGGTTGGGTGGGGTGGAAGGCTGGCTTGATTCCGCGGCCCTCGCGCACGCACACGGGCTGCCGGTCCTGCCGCACTACTACAAGGAATACGACGCCGCGCTTTGTTGCACGATTCCCGATGCCTACGGAGTGGAGTCATTCGACTGGGTGGATGGTCTCATCGATCACCCGCTGCGGATTGAGCGCGGCTGGGCCTATCCGGCCGACACGCCGGGCTGGGGCTTTGCGTTCAAGGATGCGGCGTTGCAGGCCCTTCGGCTTTGAAGCGCCCCAGGGGCGCGGGGTGCCCCAAGCAATCAGTTCGATGCCGCCAGCGTATGTCGTCCGCCGGTGAGGGTGATCGGTGTGTGTCCGGTCCGGTGGACCGTCGCGGTGACGGTTGGCGGTAATTCGAGCTCGATGCCGCCCTTGGAGAGTTTGACGCCAATGTCGCCGTGCGGCGTGGGCACGGTGCCTTCCGCCCACGTCAAATCGCCCAAGGCGGGCCGGAGGTCCACCGTGCGATGGCCCGGGGAAGTCGGCGTGAGGCCGAGCACATGGGCGGGCAGCAGATGGGCCGGACCGGCGGACCAACCGTGGCAATGACTGCGGCCCGCCGGCTGGATGTGATCGATGCCGGGTTCGCGCCGGTCGACCAGCTCCCAAGTGGTGGTGGCGCCGCTGCGCAGCATTTGCCCGTAATACGAACGCATCTCGTCCAGGGCCTCGTTGATCAAGCCCGCCTGCATCCACGCTTGGAGCAGGTAAAACTCCATGAAGCCCGCCATCGGCCGACGCACGCGGGGGTCGGATTGCAAGGGGTGGAAAACCTCGCGCAGTTGCCCGGCGTCGATGGCCCCGGCCAGGAACGCCGCGGCATGGGCGTGCCAGCTGCGCGTGGCCGTATCGCCGGCATCATCGCGGGTCTGACCCAAGGCGGGATCACCCAACCTTGCGCTGGTCTCGCACAGACGCGTGACATGCTTTTCCCGGCACCAGGTTGCCCGGTCCGCATCGCCGAGCATATCGTGCAGGCCCGCGGCGTCGCGGAAGGCCGCCGCGAGCTGGAAACCCAGCGCCGCCCGGCTGCCCCACCAGTCTTTGCTTTCGGGTTGGTTGTCGGTGATGAAACTGCGGCCGGGCCCGGCGGCGGCGAGATCCACGCGCGCGAGATAATCCAGCACGCCGTCCACGGCCGGTTTGAGCTCCCGGGCCAAGGCGAGGTCGCCTGTGTGCCAAACGTATTCCCACACGGCGCTGACGAAATCGGCGCAGTAGTTGTCCAGCACCCATTCGTGCAAGCCGCCGTGCACGCTCAGATCGCCGAGGTAGGGGATGCGCGGAAAGAGATGTCCGCCCGCATCGAGCGCGACCGCGGACAGTGCTCCGTCCGGCCGCCGGCAAGCGGCCATCATCCGCAGACTGCGCCGCGCGAGCGCGGTGTCGGCAAAAAGCGGCCACGCGCACAGAAACTCCACGCGGTAGTCGCCGATCCACAGCATGCCGTCGCGTTTGACCCCGTCTTCGTAAAATCCCTGCAGGCACAGCTTCATCGTGCGCCGGCTAATGTCCCATGCGCGATTCAGCAATTCGTCCGAACAGGCAAATCGTCCGGCCAGGCGCAAAGGGGCGTGCTCCAACACCGCCACCACCTGGTTTAGTCGGACGGAACCCGGCCCGTGCAGCAGAAAGGTGACGTAGCGAAACGCCCGCCGCCCGGGCGTCGTGAGTCCGCCGCTTCCGGGCGCGAAGGAGAAATGGTCGTGCGGTTGATGATACCAATGGTCCGGGGGAAAAGGATCCTGCAGCAGCAGCGCTTCCTCCAAGTCCTCGCCCGCGATGACCTCCAATTGGCTCGTCGCGCCGGCCTCAACCGCAAACTCGACTGTGCCGACCAGCTCCTCGCCGAAATCGAACGTCACGCGCGCCCCGGGCGTGAGCCCGGCGGAATCGACCGAGGGTGTGCTGACCTCGCCCGCCACGGCCGCGATGGCCACCGGGAGGTGTCGGGTGTAGACCAAGGAATCGGGGGTAACGGCCAGGGCCATCCTATCCCGTGTGGGCGATATCTGCCCCGACGGCAATGGCGGCGAATGGCAGCCAACCGGAATTCGCCAACGCGGCGGCCGGGCATGGTCAACCTTCACTTTGGCCTCATTAGGGGACCAATGACCGGGCCTTGAGCCGCCGGGCGATAGGTTGAAGCTGGGTCCTGCAACGGAGCCGTGGTGGCTTCGCCCTTCTCCTCCATCTCCCCTGTTCATGAAATCCAACCTGAATCTCGAAGAACTGCGCAACGACTACGAACGCGATGGCTTTGTCATCATCCGCGGGCTGTTTAATCCGGATGAGTTCAAGGAACTCAGCGACAATCTTGATCGCTATGTGCGAGAGGTCGTGCCCACCCTGCCGAAGGACCAGGCGTTCTTCGACGACTACGGCAAACCGGAGACCCTCCGGAAGATGCAGTCGCTGAACAAACACGACGCGTGGTTCCAGAACTTCATGCAGCACGGCAAGCACGTCGCCATTCAGGAATACCTGATGCGCGACAAGTGCGATCCGCAGGGCCTCGAGTGGTTCAACAAACTGCCCTACGACCAAAGCGCCACGCCGGCGCACCAGGACGGCTTCTACTGGTGCCGCAAACCGAACATCGCGAGCGGCATCTGGATCGCGATCGACAAGGTTGAGATTGAGAACGGCTGCCTCTGGTATGCCCGCGGTTCACACAAGGGCGGCATCAGCCCGCATGGGGCGAGCGGGGTGCTCGGGTTCAGCCAAGGTCTGCTCAACTTCGATCCGAAGCAGGTGGACGGCGTGCCGATCGAACTCGAACCCGGTGATGCCGTCGCCCATTCCAGCGCCACGATTCACTGGAGCGGCGTGAACAACACCAACCGCACGCGTCGCGCCGTGGCGACGTTTTGCTACGGCGCCTCGACGGTGCGCGACGAGGAGGCCTACGCCCGCTACAAGGCCAGCCTCGCCGAGCAACTCGCCAAGCGCGGGATCGAGTCGACGAGCAACAAGTAAGCGGTGGGTGCGATGTAGGGCGGGGTTTCCAAACCCCGCCTTCTTTGGGATCGCGCCGTGAGGCGGGGTATGGAAACCCCGCCCTACATTCTAAGCGCCCTCAAACCGGCTTCGCTTCCTCGGCCGTGAGCAGCTTGCCGCCCGGCGGCAGGCGGCCCGTGGCGAAAAACGTCTCGGCCGCCTGCGTGACGTGCCGCACGACGGCCTCCAACGGCCACGCGTAGGCGGCAGGCGGCGGGCACAGGTGCAAGGCCTCGGGCGCGTGCAGCAACGCGACCACCTCGGCTTGGTCCGGCACGGCGATGCCGTGCTGCAGGAGCGCCGTCACGACCAACGCGATGGGCACCGGGGACAGCACCAGCACGCCGGTGCGCCCTTTGATCGAGCCGGTCAGGCGGCGCATGGCGCCGAGCAGTGAGGTGAGGTCAAGGTCCGTGCCGATGGCCTGCGTGGCGACGGGGCCCTGCGCCCACTCCGCGCCGGCTTTTTGAAACGCTTCGCGCGCGCTCCGCACGCCGGCGGCGGCGGATTTGATGTGCACGAGCTTCAATTGGGTGCAGCCGCGCCGAAGCAGCCGAAACGCGGCGTGGCGCACCACGCCGGCTTGGTCGGCGTTGACGAAGGGCAGCTCCAGGCCGGCCGCGACCTCGCCCAACACCAACGCGGGCTGGCCCGAGGCGGCATAGAGTTTCTGGTAGGCGGGCGGCAGGGAACCGAGCAACAGGAGCTCGTTGGGCACCGGCGCGCGGCGGGCAACCTCGCGCAGACGGGCCGGCGGGCAAAGTTCGAACTTCAGGTCGATGCCGCGCAGCCGCAGCCGTTCGTGCAGGAGGTCAAAGGTCCGGTGCTGGCTGGTGAGGTGGTGGCGATAGGTGCCGTCAATCAACCAGCGCACGCGGCGCGGCGCCCTGGGGGCGGCCGGAGTCTTGGTGACCGGCGGCTTGGCGTTCAACCGGGCGCCGCGCGGGTGCAGGGTAAGCCAGCCCTCGCGTTGCAACGTTTGCAGGGCGGCGGTCAGGGTGCGGCGGCTAACCCCGAGCTGGCGGCTCCAACCGCGGATGCCGGGGAGGGGTTCGCTGAGTCCGCCGTCGCGGATCGCGGTGAGCACCTC